>CAMVOY010000032.1 GCA_947169235.1 uncultured Lachnospiraceae bacterium
GAGCGTGGGTGTGCCCAAGACCGTATCAGGCAGTCCCGTGACCGAAAAAGAACATATCAGTCTGGAGGCTCAATACTTAAACAGGCGTGGTCCGGCCGAAACCGTCGGAGAGCCCGTAAAGACAGATGATCCCTCGAAGGCTCATCGCCTGGAGGCTATGTTTGCGGTTGATGATGACTACGAGGAAGGTCCTGCGGATGTTTCCGATCATGGTATCCGTTACTGGACTACCAGAGATATCGTGGCTAAGGTGCGACGAAGGGATTTTGAGCCGCCCCATTTCGTTCTGGCCGGTGGAGAGGAAAAGATCACCCTCACCATGACGAAAAAGATAACAAAGGAGCACAAAACACTCGGCCACAAAGCCGCACAGAAAGTGATGCGGATCACTGCGGAGAGCATGAATTCGATCCATCTCATGGATCAGATAGACAGATTGATAGGGAGATGCCTGCTTGTTACCGAGGCTGCGGAGCTGACCAGGGAGTCTGTTGATGAGCTGATGCAGGTCATCCACGAGTTTGGGGACGAGTTCGTCGTAGTGCTTTCGGGGCCGTTTGACGAGATAGATTGCTTCCTGCAGATATATCCCGAACTCTCTGAGGAACTGCCTTATAAGGTAAGGATGGTATACTGATACCGATTTTACATACATTTGTAGAATAAATCCTTGCCTGCATGTAATATATATGTTATAATACTCCTTATGGAGGCTTTTGAATGACTATGTTGAAGTATATGATCCGGGGTGGAAAACCCCTGACCGGAGAAGTGGTGATAGGTGGTGCGAAAAACGCAGCACTTGGTATCATTGTCGCTGCCATCATGGCAAACGAGCCGGTCACGATCGAGAATATACCTGATGTGGATGACGTCCGTGTCCTTCTGGATGCCGTCGAGAGTATCGGTGCCATAGTTGAGAGACTTGATCAGACCACGGTACGTATAAACGGTGCTCTTATCAATGATGTTAATGTTGATCAGGAGGCCATCCGCAAGATTAGGGGCTCTTACTATCTGGTAGGTGCTCTTCTCGGTAAGTATAAAAAAGCGCTGGTCGCACTTCCGGGAGGATGTCAGATAGGAAGCAGACCGATAGATCAGCATATCAAAGGCTTCGAACAGCTTGGAGCCAAAGTAAGCATTCATCATGGAAAGATAGACGCCAAAGCAGAACAGCTTCATGGCAACCATATATATCTCGACTGCCCGAGCGTAGGCGCTACCATAAACATCATGATGGCGGCCTGCATGGCGGAAGGCAAGACCATAATAGAAAACCCGGCCAAAGAGCCTCATATAGTAGATGTAGCGAACTTTTTAAACTCAATGGGAGCGAACATCAGAGGTGCAGGTACCGATGCCATCAGGATAAGAGGTGTGCAGAAGCTTCACGGAAGCGAGTACTCCATAATCCCGGATCAGATAGAGGCGGGAACATTCATGCTGATGGTGGCGGCGACCAGAGGGGATGTTCTTATCAAGAATGTCATCCCGAAGCATTTGGAGGCTATCACAGCCAAGCTTACAGAGATCGGATGCAGAGTTGATGAGTATGATGACTGTGTCAGAGTGAGAGCAGACAAAAGACTGTCTTATGCGAACGTAAAAACGATGCCTTATCCGGGATTTCCAACGGATATGCAGCCTCAGATGACGACACTTTTATCACTGTCTATGGGAACCAGTATTGTTACCGAGACGATTTTTGAAACGAGACTTAAATATGTCGGTGAACTCAGACGTATGGGAGCAAACATAACGGTTGAGGGTAACGCGGCATTTATCACCGGAGTTGAGAACTTCACCGGAGCGGAGGTAAGTGCTCCGGATCTGAGAGCGGGAGCGGCGCTGGTTATGGCCGGACTTGCTGCGGAAGGTATCACATCGGTCGATCAGATACATTATATCGAAAGAGGATACGAGAGATTCGAGGACAAGATCAAAGGCCTTGGCGGACAGATTGAAAAAGTAGATGTTGAGGACGAGAGAGAAGTCCGAAAGTTCAGGATGAAGGTAGGATAAAAGCGACAGGGGCGGCTGAGGTAGGTACCCGGGATGTGTATACCGATCCAGCCGTCCCTGATGAAATTTTGAGATTCTTTTGTATGGTACAAAGAAATGATCTTTAAAAGAAAGGAACAGAAATAATGAATGAGAGAACTGAGCAGATACTTCATGAGGTAGCGCAGGTTATCCGAGGTAAGGATAATGAGATCAGGCTCGTGATGACAGCGATCCTGGCAGGTGGACATATTCTTATCGAAGATGTCCCGGGAGTGGGAAAGACAACTCTTGCGGTCGCTTTTTCGAGAGCCATGGAGCTTACGGAGAGGAGACTTCAGTTTACACCTGACGTGCTGCCATCAGATGTGGTCGGCTTCAATATGATCGGAGCGGATGGCGAGTTCCAATACAAGCCGGGTGCGATCCTTTGTAACCTGCTTCTCGCGGACGAGATCAACCGTACCTCTACGAAGACTCAGTCGGCTCTTCTGGAGGTCATGGAAGAGGGACAGGTAACCGTAGACGGTGTGACCAGACAGCTTCCTGTTCCGTTTATCGTTATGGCCACCCAGAACCCGGTTGGATCCGCAGGAACACAGCTTCTTCCGGAGTCTCAGCTCGATCGTTTCATGATTCGTATTTCCATGGGTTATCCTACCATGGAGGAGGAAATGCGACTTATCAAGGAGCGTCAGGAGACAAACCCGCTCGATTCGGTGCGCGAGATCATCTCCAAGAGAGAGCTTGTGGCTATGCAGGAGCAGGTTAAGCAGATACATGTTGATGACAAGGTACTTACCTATCTGTCACGTATAGTTGACGGTACAAGGAATCACGCGATGCTCTCGCTCGGTGTGAGCCCTCGTGGAACCCTGGCATTCATGGATATGTCCAGAGCGCGTGCATATGTTGCAGGTCGTGCATTTGTTCTGCCTGAGGATGTCAAGAGTGTAGCGGGAGCGGTTCTTGCTCACAGAGTTCTCTTAAACGGTAAAGCCCGTATGGCTCATGTCACAGAGGAAGACGTTATCGAGGAGATCGTGGGACGTATCCCTGCGCCGAAGCTCGCGTAACTAGGAGGTAACCCATGACCTTTGGAACAGTGATCTATGCCCTTTTGTGTCTGATCGGGGCTGTCATATGCGTATTCTACCTGGAATTCGGCACCGTGGCGATTGCAGGTATTCTTGTGTGTATTCCGATTTTCATGTTCCTGTTTCTGATCTTCATGAAATCCAGAGTTGACGCGAGTGTGGATTCGAAAAATCCCATGACAGAGAAAGATGAAATGGATAAGCCCGCGCGTGCGGTGGTCACTCTTTCCCTGGAAAACAGAAACAAGATACTCCCGATAACAAAGGGTATTGCAAAAGTCCGCTACGAAAACCGTTTTTCGGGCGAGGTAGGACGGATGAAGGTTCATTTTTCCGTAGATGCCGGCAGAAAGAGAGACAGACGTATAGTGATCCCTATGAATAATTGCGGAAATCTCTCGATCAAGGTGGAAAGGGTCAAGATATATGACTATCTGAGTATTTTTGCGTGGCATATCGGTAAAAATTATCCCACACAACATATACTGGTTGTTCCGCCGACCAAGGATTTTTATCTCGGTAAGGACAGATGGTACAACGAAACGGACGAGGATTCGGACAGATTCTCTCCTTACAAAAAGGGAGATGATCCGTCGGAAATATTTGATATAAGAGATTTTGCGGATGGTGACAAGATACAGCGTATTCACTGGAAACTGAGTTCAAAGACAGGTTCTCTCATGGTTAAGGACGGGTCATTGCCACTTACCAAGGCACTCCACATCTTCGTTGATCTGTGTGTGCCGGGAGAAGGTGAGCAAAGACATAAAAACGGGAACCTTTTGGTGCAGGGGATATACTCGATCTCACTGTACATGATAGATCATGCCATACCGCAGCATTTCATCTGGTACAATAAAGTAAATGATGTGGTCGAGGAGAGACTGGTTGAGCACGAGGAGGAGTTATTGTGGATGCTCCAGGATCTTTTGAGTCTGAAGCCGTCTAAGGATTCTTCGGAGCTTGTTAGCGCATATCTGGCATGGGATCAGGGGATGCCCCTGGAACAGGCGCTGTACCTTACGGTAAGTGATGCCGAAGGGGTTCAAAACAGCGGGTTGACCAGAAACCGTTTGGAAGTAATGGATTTACGAGGTGACAATTTTGGTGAAGCAGAGGAGTAAGATATTCAATGCTTTGATGGAAGTGGTCCAGATCATGATGGTGTTTCTGGGAGTGGCTTCCGCACTCACCTGCACGGCAGCGGGCCTTGAGCTTGTATATAACCGTGCACTGTTTTTAGTGATCCTTTTTATTGCCTCTGTTCTTTTTTATGCCCTGTTTTCAGTCCTTGAGACTATACGCCACGGAAAGCTGTATGGTATAGGTGGATTACTTGTATTTTATATCGCTATAGCGATCCGATTCGGTGAAGATCTGGGAAAGGGGATCATCACCATCATAAACAGTTTTTTGAAAGCGTTTATGAACTTTACCGGGAGTAACCTTACACTTTTGACCTATGAAAAGGACAACATCAGTGTGAACTTTTCAACGACTCTTGTGCTGGTTATCCTGGGTGTTTTGATGGTCGCGATCATCAGTGCATTTTTCTATAGAAGAAGAAAATCCAGTGTGTTTATGATCTGTACTGCACCGTTTATGATCGTGCCTCTTTTTGTCGGCAGAGTCGGGTATTTTATGGATGTGTTTATTTACCTTGTGATACTGATCTCGATCATTGGTACAAGGCAATTAAAAACAAACTCGGCAGACAGAAAACTCAGACAAAAATTATCGTTATTACTTATCGGTATCGGTCTTATCAGCGGACTTATTTCGTACATAATAATTCCGCCTTCGAGATACGATAGAAATAAAGAAAAATTACTGGAAACAAAAAACACTATCCTCTCGCTGGCAACATGGGATATCGATGAGGTGTTCGAGTGGATAAGCGCGTATTTTGGCGCTTCTGCGATAGATTATGGAAAGATCGGAAACAAAAGTCAGATAAATCATTCCGGAAAAACACTGCTAAAACTATCCGGTGATGTGAACATGAATTACGGGTTATATTTAAAGAGTTTTGTTGCGAATGTTTATGAGAATAATAAATGGCGATCAAACAAAGCGGATGCGGAATACAAACAGGATCTTGCAACACTCACATCCCAAAAAATAACGCCTGATATGTACCATGTTCAGCTCAGAAATGATATCGGTGATAATGAAAGAAGCGGAGTAGAGAATCTGTGGTCGATGGGCAAGCTTCACGTGAGAAATATCGCCTTCGGATTTGGAAAATATGCGATACCTGTTCTTCCTACCACAGGATTCCAAACAGGTGAGGACGGTGGACTCAGAACAAGGATTCCGGGCGTGGAGTATGATGAGGAGTACTATACTACCTATCCGTATGCCATCAGAAGGATGCTTTTGACGCCGTCCGAGGATCTGGTGGACCCGGTGTTCTGGATGACATATGAAGATAAAATGAGTGCTTTGGAAGCATTTGCAAAAAAATACTATCTGCAGGTGCCGGATGATCTTAAGGACATTTGCCAGGAGTTCAGAACGAACAACGAATCGATCATCAAACAGTATGAAGAGGGACAGTGCGATATAAGCGATGTGCTGCGTGCGGTAAAATCCTACATATCCAAGGATACCGTTTATACCGACGCTCCCGGCAAAACCCCTTCGGGCAAAGACTCCATCAAGTATTTCCTGAAGGAGAGTAAAAAAGGATACTGTACCTACTATGCTTCGGCTGCCGCGATCCTGCTCAGAGGGATCGGGATACCGACGAGATTTGTTGAGGGACTCTATGTAAGTCCGGAGGAGCTGAAGGAAGGTGAAGGTAAGGAGATAAATGTCACAGACTACGATGCGCATGCGTGGATAGAGGTCTTTGACCGCCGGTATGGTTTTGTTACGATGGAGGTTACTCCGGGACACGGTGAGCAGTATGGAAATGAAGAAGAATACGACGGCGGATACACGGATCAGGGGAACTCACCTGCCATGGCAACGCCGACTCCTATAGTCACGGAAAAGCCGGGCGAGAGCATGGAGTTTGAAGACATAGAAGGAAATGAGGATTCTGAGGAAGAGGATAAAAAGGAACAGGGACTTGATGGAGGAGAGCTCGGAGACGGCGATACGGATTCCTCAGATATCATTGGTATCATATTTATCGTTCTTTTGATACTGGCCATCTTAGCAGGCGTGGCTGAGGGACAGAGGCGGATCAGAAAGTATCTGTTCAAAAAAGAACTCTCAGATATGAAGAACAAGAGAAGGCGAATCCGTATGACGCACAGACACTTAACACCTCTCTTTACGAGCAGAGGTGTGAGATATACGGGTCAGTCGATGGATGAGTTGACAAAGGAGCTCACGGAGGCACTCGGGGTGTCTGAAGAGATGATGCGCTTCTACGTAGAGATGATATACCATGCGGCATTCGGCCCTGACAATCTGACAGAGCAGTCGGTATTCCGTTTCAGGGAAGTATATGAGATTATCTGCCGCCATGTATATAAGGATGTTAACCTTATCAAAAAACTATATTACATGTACATAATGGCTTTGTGATGAAGAAAGCTTTATGGGAATTGAAGGGAACACAGATGATCGGAGAAGGGCGATCAAAAAGTGGTGTGAGACAGGAGATTACACTTTTATGCTTAAAAGGACTTACGAAAAAATCTACTCACTTTTTGAAAAGGCAGGAGGTTATCTGCCGACACGGACATTGATCGAGAACAGAGTTTCGACGATCCACATCAAGGAGTTACTTGAAAACGGAGATATCGAGAAGGTGTCTCACGGTAACTACTGGGGGGCATTTTTGAACAAAAAAAAGCCCAAGGATTACAGACTCCTTGAGGCGTGTATGTCCAACAAAAAGGCCGTAATCTGTGGCCCGAGTGCATGCTATTATCACGGACTTTTGAAAAATGAACCGGATAAGCTGTATGTCGCAACAAAGAGGACCGACAGAGGCGGAATGAAGCTGGGGTTCCCGGTGTCGAGGCACTATTTTTCGGAAAACGGATATGAAGATCACGTGGTATCGTATGCCAGCGACGGTATAACGATAAGAATCTATGATATTGACAGAAGCGTGACCGATTCGATCAGATTCAGAGACGGTATCGACAAAAACATGCTTGAAGAGATAATCCGGGCATACAAAAAATCATCAAAGAAGGATCTGAAAAAGTGCTACGAATACGCAGAATCCATGCGTGTAGGAAGAATCGTGAGAGATATGATAGAAAATTCTTGACGAAAAAAGGTCATGTGTTATATAATATAAAATGTATCGTTATCTCAATATGGGGAGGAAAGGCTATGTTTAAGACGATCAGAGGAACACTGACAGGCACGGTTATCATCGTAGTATCGATAGCTATGATAGCTGTGTCATTCACGATGCTCATGGTATCAGGGGCAAGTATGGATGGCCAGGCGAGAGAGGGTCTGCAGTCAAAGGCAAATTATCATGCCGAGCAGATCAATTCGTGGCTAAACGGAGAAAAGGTCATGACGGAAGGTATCAGAGATGCCATATTGTCTCTAGGAGTTGAAAAACCGACTCAGGAGCAGATGTCAAAGATCCTTATCTCTACGGCTACAGGACGTGATCAGCTATTGAATATATACATAGGTCAGGAGGACAAGCAGCACCTTCAGCTTGATCCGAATGCGACTGTTCCGGATGGATATGACCCGACGGAACGCGGATGGTATAAAGCGGCTAAGGAAGCAAAGGACACCATAGTTACGGATCCGTATATGGATGTTCTTATCGGGGGCATGTGCGTGACCGTAGCTACCCCAATCATAATAAATGATCAGCTTTTCGGCGTTATCGGTGCCGATTATACGCTTGATACTATTACCGAGATAACAAATGGTGCCACAAGCGGTGAGGAGGTTTATGGATTCCTTGTAGACACTGCGGGCAACTACGTAATCCATCCGAACCAGGCTTGGATGCCGGGTGATGAAGTTGCGACCGCCGTTTCAGAGGTAATGCCTGATGTGGCGCCTGCTGTAAGTGCTCCGGGATCTGAGGTTATCACCGCGACGGATTACGACAACAAGACAACATATTTTGCTACGGGAAGCATCCCCGCATGTAACTGGGTGTTCGGAGTTGCTACTCTTCAGAGTACCGTAACAGGATCACTGAACATCATGCTTTTCTCAGGTATCGGACTTTTGGCTATTACCATAGCACTTGTTGTTATCCTTATGCTGATACTTGTTAAGAAAAATCTCCAGCCTGTATCGGAGATGGAACAGTTCGTTATAGATACAATGATAGATGATGAGAGAGTCATTGCTGATAAAAAAGAGGTCGACAAAATCCGTTATCTGATCGGCGTACTTAAGGATAAGTTCCTGCTGACAGTGGACAAGACACGTGATGAGTCCGTGCTGATCGAGAGTATGATGAGTGATGCTCATGAAAAGATCGGTGATATGAACTCAAATATCACATCCATCAGTGCAGCCATGAGAGAGACCGGATCAAATGTGGATCGTCAGACCGACAGTATTCAGGATATCTCTACTACCTGTAACGAGGTTGGTGTCGCAGTTGACAAGCTGGCCAGAGAAGCACAGGAGATGGCTGAGAAGGCTCATGAGATTCAGGTTCATGTTAAGGAAATGGTACCGAGTATCATCCGTAACAAAAACTCAGCTCTTGAGATCACAAAAGAAAGCCGTGAGAAACTTGAGAAAGCTATTGAAGGAGCAAAGATCATCGAGGAGATCGTCGGTGTATCTCAGTCCATCCAGGCTATCGCAAATCAGACAAACCTTCTTGCATTGAACGCGTCCATCGAGGCCGCCCGTGCAGGTGAGACCGGTAAGGGCTTTGCGGTTGTTGCCAGCGAGATCGGAACTCTGGCTCAGAGTACCAGCGACGAGATCGATAAGGTCAACGATCTCACCGATAAGGTTATCGCTTCTGTTGAGGCGCTGTCCGGGGAGAGCAACGAAATCCTTGAGTTTATCGACAGCAAGGTTATGAAGGATTATGAAGGTCTTGAGACGCTTGCAAATGATTATGACAGAGATGCATCGTATTATTCAGAGGTCAGCTCAGATCTCGGCGCTGCGGCTGAGGAGTTGACAGCATCAGTTGATACCATCAACAGTATCCTGGGCTCTATCGAGTCTTCACAGCAGGATGTTAACCGTGCTGTTCAGGATGTGAATGAGACACTTCAGGCTATCGCATCCAACTCTGATACGATCGCTCATGAAACAGACGATGTGCTTAGGAGCATTCAGGATCTGAAGGCTACGGTTAATGCAAATGGTGATGAGATCTCTGCGGAATCTGAGGTGTGATCGATCCGGAACGTGAATACAGCGATCATCCTTTTGGGTGCATTCGGTATTCTTTCCCCGAAGATATCAGCGCTGTTGCATAACACATACACAGTCGGGCTGGGGTTAAACTCTACGACCGATCTTATTAAGTGATCATAATACGTAAAAAAACCGGGAGCATCATGAGATGTTCCCGGTTTTGTCATGATCATAGTATCATTCAAATCCTTCGATATCCTCGAAAAACAGAGGAAGTTTTTCCTTAAACTCCTTAAGTGCCATATTTGCGACCTCACGCATCTGAGGATGAGCGGCTTTTTCCGTGCGCAGACGGAAGAAGTTTCTCCAGCTGCGGATGTTCATCGTGATAACGATCTCGGTCTTTAGCGAGTTGGGAAGTACCGAGCGGGCCTCCTGCGGAGTAGCACCTGCATCGAGCATTTCGAAGTAAGCTTTCTCACTTTCCTCCATCGATCTGGTCCAGATATCGTATTTCTTTTTGTCATCAGGATTATTCAGGTCGTAGTTAAATCCGCCTGCGAGATCGATCACAGTGATCTCGTTGCCGAACTTATCACTTGTATAGTTGCAGTATCTGGTGCTCTCCTGTGAGTAGCTGGCGATACGATGGCGCACGATCTCGTGAGTGACACCTCTGTCACAGACAAAGCGAACGGTGATCGCCTCATGTTCGATAACTGATTCGTGACCTCTCTTCAAAATGTTTCCGATAAAGCGTTCTGCCGTTCCATCAGAGATGTTATCCTCTGATTTGTAGCATACGCGTCCTATCTTCTCTATTTTTTTTATTATCCTGTCATAATCATCCATATCGATGATCTCAACGGCGGGGCTGATAACTCGCATCCTTATCTCCTCTCGTTCATGCCGGATGAGCTACATCAGCAGTTCATCCGTGATCTATCCTACGATTCAAAAGTATATCATATTTTATATGCATAATCAAGACAGAATATCCCTTTCTTTCTTGATTATTGTGACGTGATGGGGTATAATCAGAAGTTGGTTGGTTGAATACAAATGTATCAGGAAGGGGAAAGCATAGATGAATGAAAGGAAAATACGTTTTTCTCCGGTCAAGCTTATACCATTGAGCTTTCTGATAGTCATACTGGTGGGGATGCTTTTACTTATGCTCCCTGTCGCGACTGTAAACGGTAGATCTGCGGGGGCTCTGACCGCGCTTTTTACCTCGACCACATCTGTCTGTGTGACAGGACTTACCGTCGTAGACACATGCACCTACTGGAGTGAGTTCGGACACGCGGTCATACTTGTTTTAGTCCAGATAGGAGGACTCGGAGTGGTAGCCGTCGCCTCCATGATCGTTATGATGACCGGAAAAAAGTTCTCGTTAGGCGAGAGACTGCTTCTGAAAGACTCAATGAACATCGATAAAAATAAAGAGATACTCTTTTTCCTTAAGCGTATATTTAAGGGAGTGTTTATCACAGAGGGTATCGGGGCAATGCTTTTTTCCATCCATTTTATACCGATATTCGGCGTGGCCAAGGGTATCTGGGCATCCGTGTTTCAGTCAGTATCGGCTTTTTGTAATGCAGGTATGGATATAGCAGGCTCAAACAGTATGATAGGCTATCGTGACTCATCGCTTGTTATGACAGTTACAATGATACTTATAATTTTGGGAGGACTGGGCTTTGTGGTCTGGTTTGATATCGCAGACACATTGATCATCGGGATCCGTCAGAGGTATAGTCCTACTCAGATAATATCTCATTTATCGGAGCACAGTAAGCTGGTATTGGTAGCGACTGTGTTTTTGATACTGTTTGGAGCAGTGACATTTTTTGCTATCGAGTATGACAATCCGGCGACTATCGGAAACATGAGCCTACCCGGAAAGATAACAAACAGTCTCTTTCAATCGATCACCTATCGAACAGCAGGGTTTGCATCCGTTCCGCAGGACGGACTCACGGACGCATCCTGTGTTATCGGTGGAGTACTTATGTTTATAGGAGGTTCTCCCGTCGGTACTGCCGGAGGTATCAAAACGGTAACTGCATTTTTGTTTTTCATGAATGCATTTTCTTATATCAGAGGAAGAAAAGAAGATGTTATTTTTAATAAAAAAGTAACTGCGGAAATGATGAAAAAAGCATCCGCGATCGTACTTGTGAGTGCGCTTACATTGTTTGCTGTTATTTTATTATTATTAACGAGAGGGCTGGGGCTTACTGATGCTTCGTATGAGGCTGTCAGTGCACTCGGTACGGTAGGTCTTTCGAGAAATATAACACCTTCTTTAGATATGTGGGGAAGAGTTATAATAATAGTATCAATGTATCTGGGGAGGATAGGCCCGATCTCCATGGCATTTTTCTTCTCAAAGAATAACAGATATAACAAAAAAATACAGCATGCAGAAGGAAACTTTACGGTAGGATAGTGTGCTCGTCAAGGAGGGTAATGTGATGGCAGACGAGAACTGGATGTTCTCGTCGCCACTCCGTCGCTACGCTCCGGAATGGAGGAGAATATGAAAAAATCAATTGCTGTTTTAGGACTTGGTAAGTATGGAAGAAGTCTGGCCGAAAACCTTTACAGGATGGGCGCAGACGTACTTGCCGTGGATAGGGATGAGAACGTTGTTAATGAGATAGCTCCCAAGTGTACAGCTGCAATATGTGCCAATCTGGAAAACGAAGATGAGGTTATGGCACTGGAGTTAAACAACATGGATATTGTTGTTGCTGCCATGGGGAGCAATCTTGCCGCGTCAATCATGTGCGTGGCAGTAGCCAAGGATCAAAAGGTCCCCGTGGTCGTTGCCAAGTCATCAAACGATCGTATGTCTTCTATCCTCAAAAAAATCGGTGTGGACAAGATCCTGGATCCGGAGGGAGAGGGCGGACTGAGGTCTGCAAGCATACTGTTGTCAAGCTCGTTCAGGGATTTTTTCGAGCTCGATTCAAACATGTATATGATAGAGATGGATATCAAAAAAGAATGGGTAGGAAAAAGTTTAAGAGAACTCGATCTCCGCAAAAACTACAGCTTGAATGTAGTAGCCGTCAAAGAAAAAGGACATCACTGGGAGTTCATTGATCCGAACGAAAGCTTTTCCGAGACCTGCATACTTTTGATCGTTGCAGAAAAGAAAGACTTAAAGATTGGCTTGTGATAAAATATGAGAACATATGTTACAGTGGCCCGGGATTTCCGTTAGTCATTTGACAAATCGGCATATTTTTGCTAAAATATACCTACTTATGTTCACAGGGAGGAATAACTGATGTACAAGAAAGTCACGACGGATATGAACTTCGTCGAGAGAGAGAAAGAGATCGAGGATTTCTGGCGAGATAACGACATCTTCAAAAAGAGCATCGAGCTCCGTGAGGGTGCGCCATCTTATATTTTCTATGACGGACCGCCGACCGCCAACGGAAAGCCGCATATCGGCCACGTCCTTACACGTGTTATCAAGGATATGATCCCGAGATATCGCACGATGAAGGGCTACAAGGTTCCGAGAAAAGCTGGTTGGGATACACACGGTCTCCCGGTCGAGCTCGAAGTGGAGAAGCTTCTCGGACTCGACGGCAAAGAGCAGATCGAGGAATACGGTCTGGATCCGTTCATCAATAAATGCAAGGAATCAGTCTGGAAATACAAAGGCATGTGGGAGGAGTTCTCCGATGTGGTTGGCTTCTGGGCCGACATGGAGAACCCGTATGTCACCTATCATGACGACTTTATCGAGTCGGAGTGGTGGGCACTTAAGGAGATCTGGGACAAGGGACTCCTTTACAAAGGCTTTAAGATCGTACCTTACTGCCCGCGTTGCGGAACCCCGCTGTCTTCACACGAGGTAGCTCAGGGCTATAAAAATGTCAAGGAGCGTTCCGCTATCGTTCGTTTCAAGGTAGTGGGTGAGGATGCATACTTCCTCGCTTGGACGACGACACCGTGGACTCTTCCGTCAAACGTTGCGCTCTGCGTAAACCCTGATGAGACATATGTAAAGGTAAAGGCTATCGACGGCTATACCTACTATATGGCTGAGGCGCTTCTCGATACCGTTCTTTCAACACTTACTGAGAAGTTCGATGCAAACGCCGACGGAAGCGCATACGAGGTTCTCGAGAGTTACAAGGGTACTGATCTCGAGAGAAAAGAGTATGAGCCTTTATTTGATTTTGTAAAACCGACCTGCGAAAAGCAGCATAAAAAGGGACATTACATCACCTGTGACAGCTATGTTACGATGACAGACGGTACCGGTATCGTACACATCGCACCGGCATTCGGTGAAGACGATGCGAAAGTCGGAAGAAACTATGACCTGCCGTTCGTACAGTTTGTGGATGACAAGGGTAATCTTACCGAGGAGACACCGTACGCGGGAACCTTCGTTAAGGATGCCGATCCGATGGTATTAAAGGATCTGGACATCGCAGGACTCCTTTTCTCGGCACCGAAGTTTGAGCATGATTATCCGTTCTGCTGGCGCTGTGACACTCCACTTATCTACTATGCGAGAGAGTCATGGTATATTGAGATGACCAAGGTTAAGGATAACCTTATCAAAAATAACAACACCATCAATTGGATCCCTGAGTCTATCGGTACGGGACGTTTTGGTGACTGGCTTGAGAATATCCAGGATTGGGCAGTATCGCGTAACCGCTACTGGGGTACTCCGTTAAATATCTGGGAGTGCGAAGAGTGTGGTGAGCAGATATCCATCGGAAGCAGAGCAGAGCTCGCTGAGAAGTCCGGTGATCCGAAGGCCGCAGAAGTTGAACTCCATCGTCCGTACATAGACGAGGTTACATGCACCTGTCCTAAGTGCGGAAAGACTATGAGAAGGGTTCCTGAGGTTATCGACTGCTGGTTCGATTCCGGAGCGATGCCGTTTGCACAGCATCATTATCCTTTCGAAAACAAAGAGTTGTTCGAGCAGCAGTTCCCGGCACAGTTTATCTCCGAGGCCGTGGATCAGACCAGAGGATGGTTCTATTCATTGCTCGCTGAGTCGACACTGCTCTTTGACAAGGCTCCGTATGAGAACGTTATCGTCCTCGGACACGTACAGGATGAGAACGGTCAGAAGATGAGCAAGAGTAAGGGAAATGCAGTCGATCCGATGGAGGCATTAAAGACCTATGGCGCTGACGCGATCAGATGGTATTTCTACATCAACAGTGCGCCGTGGCTGCCGAACAGATTCCATGGAAAGGCCGTTACCGAGGGCCAGAGAAAGTTCATGGGAACACTGTGGAACACCTATGCATTTTTCGTACTCTACGCAAATATAGACGACTTTGATGCTACGAAGTATGAGCTTGATTATGACAGCCTCGCGGTGATCGATAAGTGGCTGCTCTCGAGACTGAACTCCACCGTAAAGGAAGTGGACGACAACCTCGAAAACTATCGCATCCCGGAGACGGCAAAAACACTTCAGCTCTTTGTGGATCAGATGAGTAACTGGTACGTCAGACGATGCCGTGACCGCTTCTGGGCCAAGGGCATGGAGCAGGACAAGATAAATGCTTACATGACACTTTATACTGCACTGGTGACCATCGCTAAGGCAGCAGCACCGATGATCCCGTTTATGACAGAGAGCATCTATCAGAATCTGGTAAGAGGGCTTGATGGGAGCGCACCTGAGTCTGTCCACCTTTGCGATTTCCCGAAGGTGAATGAAGACCATATCGATGCTAAGCTTGAGGAAAAGATGGATGAGCTGCTGCAGATAGTAGTGCTCGGACGTGCGGCAAGAAATACCGCAAATATAAAGAACCGTCAGCCGATCGGAAAGATCTATGTAAAGGCGGACGGCGAGCTCGACGATTTCTATACTGATATCATAGCTGATGAGTTGAATGTGAAAGAGGTCGTTCTTACTGATGATGTTGCAGACTTTACCGACTACACCATCAAGCCGAACTTCAAGACTCTCGGCAAGCGTTTCGGGGGCAAGATCAACCAGGTAAAGGATCTTTTGCTTGCGCTTAATGGTAACGAAGCGATGGCCATGTTAAATGAGAGAAACGAAGTGAAGATCACTCTCGACGGTCTTGATGAGTTCATCTCCAGAGATGACCTTGTGATCGAAAGCAAACAGATGGACAGCTTCGTATCAGAGACGGACCGCGGCATCACGGTCGTGATCGATACAAATCTCACTCCTGAGCTTATCGAAGAGGGATTTGTAAGAGAGATAATCTCCAAAGTCCAGACGATGCGTAAGGAAGCTGACTATGAGGTGATGGATCATATTCGTATCTATGTGGATAAAAATGACAGGATACGTGATATTTTTACTGCTAATGAAGAGGCTATCAAACATGATACCTTAGCTGATGAGATTGTTTACGGTCAGACAGGTGGCATCGCCAAAGATTGGAAGATCAACGGCGAGGAAGTGACACTCGGAACTGAGAAGTTGTAAGAAAGGAGAGGTATAATGGCAGCAAAAAAAGTAATGACAGATGCGGAAAGAAAAAAGGACTTAAAAAACAAGATTGAGGATTACATGAAGCTTCTCTTCCGCAAAACCGTGGATGAGGCTACTCCTCAGCAGATGTTCCAGGCAGTTGCATTTGCCGTAAAGGACGATGTGGTAGATGACTGGATGGCGACACATAAAAAATATGATAAGGATGATGTAAAGACTGTTTACTATCTGTCCATGGAGTTTTTGATGGGTAGAGCTCTGGGGAATATCATTATCAATCTGAAACAGGATAAAATAGTGCGTGAGGTGCTCGATGACCTCGGTTTCGATCTCGATGTACTCGAGGATCAGGAGCCGGATGCAGCGCTCGGAAATGGTGGTCTCGGAAGACTTGCAGCCTGCTTCCTTGACTCGCTCTCAACACTCGGATATCCGGCATACGGATGTGGTATCCGCTATAAATACGGAATGTTTAAACAGGTGATCAAAGACGGATTCCAGGTAGAGAAGCCGGATGACTGGTTGAAGGATCGTAACCCGTTTGAGATCAGACGTCCGGAGTACGCTGTAGAGGTTCGCTTCGGAGGATATGTGGCAGTCCGTAAGGACGAGGCTACAGGTCGTGATAAGTTCGTTCAGGAGGGATGCCAGTCGGTACTTGCCGTGCCGTATGACCTTCCGGTAGTAGGTTATGGAAATCATGTGGTAAACACTCTTCGTATCTGGGATGCGGAGGCTATCGATACATTTAACCTCGATCACTTCGACAAGGGTGATTATCAGCAGGCTGTTGAGCAGCAGAACCTTGCACGTACCATCTGTGAGGTCCTCTATCCCAACGACAACCACTATGCTGGTAAAGAGCTGCGCTTAAAGCAGCAGTATTTCTTCGTATCCGCCAGCGTTCAGCGTGCTGTTGCCAAGTATATGGAGAAGCATGATGATATCCGCGGACTTGCTGAGAAGGTTTGCTTCCAGCTCAACGACACACACCCGACGGTAACTATTCCGGAGCTCATGAGAATACTTCTCGACGAGTACAACCTCGAGTGGGAGGATGCATGGGAGGTTACATCAAAGGCCTGTGCATATACGAACCATACTATCATGAGCGAGGCACTGGAAAAATGGCCGCTTGAGCTGTTTTCACGTCTCCTTCCGCGTATATATCAGATCACCGAGGAGATTAACCGCCGATTCCTTTTAAAGATTCAGGAAAAATATCCCGGCGATATGGAGAAGGTCAGGAAAATGGCCATCATCTATGACGGACAGGTCAAGATGGCAAACCTTGCTATCGTTGCAGGTTTCTCCGTAAACGGTGTCGCAAAACTTCATACCGAGATCCTGAAGAATCAGGAGCTTGCTGATTTCTATCAGATGATGCCGGAGAAGTTCAATAACAAAACGAACGGTATCACACAGAGAAGATTCCTTCTTCACGGAAATCCGAAACTTGCTGCCTGGGTTACCGAAAAGATCGGAGACGAGTGGATCACCGATCTGTCAAAGATGGATAGGCTTTCCGTATTCCTCGATGATGAGAAGAGTCAGCAGGAGTTCATGAGCATAAAGTATCAGAACAAGGTGAGACTTGCGGAGTACATCAAAAATCACAACGGTATAGAGGTAGATCCGAACTCTATTTTCGATGTACAGGTAAAACGTCTGCATGAGTACAAGAGACAGCTCCTTAATATCCTTCATATCATGCACCTTTACAACCAGCTCAAGAAGGATCCTTCGATGAGCTTCTATCCGCGTACATTTATCTTTGGTGCGAAGGCGTCGGCCGGATACAGACGAGCAAAGGCTATTATCAAGCTAATTAACAGTGTTGGTGAGGTGATCAACAACGACACCTCGATCAAAGGCAAGATCAAGGTTGTATTCATAGAGAACTACCGCGTATCAAACGCTGAGCTTATCTTTGCGGCAGCGGATGTATCAGAGCAGATCTCAACTGCTTCCAAGGAGGCGTCCGGTACGGGAAACATGAAGTTCATGTTGAACGGTGCTCCTACACTCGGAACCATGGACGGTGCAAACGTCGAGATCGTCGAGGAGGTTGGTCAGGAGAATGCATTTATCTTCGGTCTTTCTTCACAGGAAGTAATCGACTTCGAGCACAACGGTCAGTATGATCCGAAGGATATCTACAACATGGATGGAGATGTGCGTGCAGTACTCACTCAGCTGATCGACGGTACATACTCACGTCAGGATCCTGAGCTCTTCCGCGAGCTTTATAACTCACTTCTCGAGAGAGACGGAGACACACCTGCGGATCAGTACTTCATCCTGAAGGACTTCCGTTCATACGAGGCTGCTCAGAAGGAAGTTGAGAAAGCATATAAGGATGAGAAGAAGTGGGCGAAAATGGCTATGACTCAGGTTGCCAAGGTCGGTAAGTTCTCATCTGACCGTACCATCCAGGAATATGTGGATGATATCTGGCATCTGGATAAGGTGATTATCAGATAAGGAGTTTATGGTCGTGACCAGACCGGAAGAGAACATCTTATGTAAGAATTATAAACGGCACTGATCGTTATAGATCGGTGCCGTTTCCCTTTCTGTTTTTTGTTTTCATAGGTTAGACGGAATAGTTTCCACTCATGACGGATTCCTCCGTTGCAGTTCGGATCCATGGTCTCGTAACCATTTATTCCATTTATCATAGTCGGGATATACCTTATATACTTCCTTATAAAAACGGTCAGAATGATCCATAACCTTTCTGTGACACAGCTCATGCACTACTATCGCATCGAGAACTTCGGGTGGCGCCAGCATCAGCAGGCAATTGAAGTTAAGGTTTCCTTTTGCCGAACAGCTCCCCCATCTCGTCTTCTGATGACGTATTGTAATAGTGCCGTATGTGACCCCCAGTTTAGCAGCGTAGTAGGATACTCTTTCCGGGATGATGTCTTTAGCCTGTTTTTTCAACGCGTTAAGTTCGTCATTGGTCAGCCGGATATCCGGTTTGTCGCCCTCGCTCTCACGGACTTTTTCAAGTCTTGCCAGAGTCTTTTTGATCCAGCCTTCCTTCTCATCCACAAAGTATCTTATTTCTCTTTTTGCAACCCATCTCGGCGCACGAACGATGACCTCCAGATCGGGTGTGACCTCGATCGAGATGGTCTTTCTTTTGCTGCGTATGATACGGTAGTTTTCAGATTGTATGCTCATTTTTTGATTATAGCATAGTTTTTTTTTGCGCGCAAATTCCAAAAAATCAGGGATATGAGGAGTTTGACAAAAAGCATAACGTAGTATAAAATATCTGCATAAGTATAGTGTAGTATAACGCAATATAATAAGTGCACCAAAGCATACGCACAAGTGCTCGTCATGGAGGATAATATGGCCAATATAAAATGCCCGAAGTGTGGTGAAATATTTAATGTGGATGACTCCGAGCTCAGCTCGATCGTTTCTCAGATCAGGGACGCTGAGTTTGAAAAAGATCTGAGTAAAAGAGTATCTGAGATGGAAAAGCATCTTGAAGAAAAACATGATCTCGAGCTCGAGAGTCAGGATGTAAAACTGCGCGCCGAGCTTCAGAAAGACTATGAGAAGGAACTCGAGCGCGTAAAGGAAGAACTGCGGGATGAAAAAGAACATGCAAAAGAACTCCAAAATAAGATCGATACCAACGAAGATCAAAAAAGACTTGCAGTCCTCGAAGCAGTACAGAAAGTAGAAAGAGAAAAACATGATCTCGAGTCTGAATTAAACAGTGAAAAGGAAAGACACAAGATCCTTATGGACGAGAAGGATAAAGAGATCGAACTATATAAAGACATGAAGACGAGGATGTCCACCAAAATGGTCGGAGAGTCGTTAGAGCAGTATTGTGAAAATGAATTCAACAAATACCGTATGACGGCGTTTAAAAATGCATATTTTGAAAAAGACAACGATGCCAGGACCGGAAGCAAAGGGGATTTTATATACCGGGAAATGGTTGAGGATGATGAAAGCGTAGAGCTTTTATCCATCATGTTCGAGATGAAAAACGAGATGGATACAACCTCGACAAAGCATAAAAATGAAGACTTTTTTAAGGAGCTTGATAAGGACAGGAACGAGAAAGGTTGCGAATATGCGGTACTGGTTTCGCTACTTGAGTCCGACAGCGACCTCTATAATTCAGGGATCGTAGATGTCTCATATAAATATGACAAAATGTATGTTGTGCGTCCGCAGTGTTTCATCCCTATGATCACCATACTTAGAAATGCTGCCATGACCGCGCTTGATTACAAAAGGGAACTTATCGCCACACGGAATCAGAATATTGATATAACCAACTTTGAAGATAAGTTAAACAAGTTTAAAAACGATTTCGGAAGAAATTATGAGCTTGCGCACAGTCATTTTGATAAGGCAATAGATGAGATAGATAAAACAATAGATCATCTTCAAAAAGTCAAGAAGGAATTACAGGGATCCGATAATCAGCTCCGTCTCGCAAACGGCAAAGTAGAGGATGTTTCCATAAAAAGATTGACCAGGGGAAACCCTACCATGCAGGCGATGTTTGAAAACAAATAGGGAGATTATAATGGGGAGATTCTGGACATTCAGGTATACACTTTTAAATGCCGCATACTTTGTTGCATTTTGCACGATACATGCATTGGCGGCAGTATATCTTCTTGCGAACGGGTTTAATAATACCGAGGTCGGGGTATTGCTTGCGATAGCAAATATCCTTTCCGCGATAGCTCAGCCTGTTTTTGCCGGAATAATAGATAAGCCGGGCGCGCTTACCAACAGAAGATTTATTATCATATCGGTTTTGGTCATCATGGCCGGATCCGCTATCCTTATGATCACCGATAAAAATAAACCGATAATATTTATCGTCTATATCATCATATATATGATCCAGTTTGCTTACCAGCCTGTGATGACTGCGCTTTGCTTTGAGTACCAGAAGGCAGGTTGTAACATCTTTTACGGTCTTGCGAGAGGACTCGGTTCTGCGAGCTTTGCCGTAACGGCATTTTTTATCGGCGGTATAGTTGAGGATATGGGAGTGGGGATCCTCCTCACCATAAACATAGTAGCTATGGTGATATCGGCTGTGATCGCTTATACATTTAAAAAGCCGAAAGTATCAGTAACAAAAAAAGAGTCTTCAACTGAAACGGCAGATGAAAACAGCACTGATTCGGATGAACTATCTCAGGAAAAGGCACATAACAACTTCTTTGATTTTATAAAAACATATCCTGCATATGCATGGTTTTTACTCGCCACTATTTGTTTCTTTTTCGCACATAATATGATCAATGATTTTATGATCCAGATAATCAGATCTCTGGGCGGAGGAGAGACAGAGCTCGGATACGCCAACTTCCTTCAGGCGATACTCGAGCTCCCTGTGATGGCCCTCATCGGGCTCGTATTAAAAAAGATTACTTCGAATACTTTGCTTATAGTTTCAGGTGCAGCGTTTTTTGTAAAAACACTCATCCTGATATTTGCAACGAATATGGCTATGATGTATTTCAGCCAGTCGTTCCAGTTTTTCGCTTACGCAGTTTTCATCCCGGCTGCGGCGTACTACGTAAGCAGTCACATGGCCGAGCTTGACCAGGTAAAGGGACAGGCGTTTATCACGAGTGCCATAACCGTGGGAGGCGTTTTTTCAAATCTGGTCAGTGGCTGGATCCTTGATCACATGGGCATCACCGTTATGCTCGTTACAGGTGCGGTCGTCTGTGGTATAGGCGTGGTGATAGCATTCTTCAGTATGTCCGCTCAAGTTGACAGAAGCGCCAAAAAGTAGTATATTATTGGCATGTATTGATGAATTCTGTATTATTGCAAAGGAGGGCGATACTATGACAGGAATAAACGGTTTCGGCGCACATCAGAATACGATGATGGATGCGCTTCAGAGTAAGCAAAAAGCCGCATCTGACAAAACAGTCGATGCAGCAAAGGAAAAAGAAAAGCTCCGCACGGCCAGACGGAACAGTCATGCAGATAAGACAAAGGGGCCGGGGAAAGCCGATGAACCGGAGGTTCAGCTCAGCGACAAGGCAAAGGCTCTGCTCGAGGAGTTGAAATCAAAATACGGCAACATGGATTTTTTTATCGCAGATTACTCGACGGATGAAGAAGCTCAGAGATATCTCTCCAGAGGAACCAAGGACTTCAGCGTGCTGATCGATCCGGCCACACTTGAGGCAATGGCAGCAGATGAGGAGACCAAGACCAAGTATACAGACATGATCGACAAGGCTACATCACAGCTTGCGGATATCAAGGATCAGCTGGCTGAGGATGAGGGAACAGAGGTTAAGCGCATAGGGATCACCTTCGACAGTGAGGGGAACATGTCTATGTTCGCAGAGCTCGAGCAGATATCGGAGCGCCGTCGTGAAGCCATCGCCAAGGAGCGCGAGGCTCGAAAGGCAGAGGCAGAAGAGGCCAAGGAGAAGGCTGCCGAGAAGGCTGATGAAAAGGCTGAGTCTGACGAGATCAAGGTCGAGCACAAGAAAGCAGGCCGCAGCCTTTGGGATGGTATAGATCCGCCGGATGACAAAGTTAAGAGAACCATCGTTTCAGCTACAACTGTAGAGGAATTGTTGTCTCAGATCAAGGGAGTAAACTGGGATGAGATTGAGGCGACCGAAGCGCGTCCGCGCGTAGGTGGCAGACTCAATCTGTCGGTGTAAAAAACTGGTATTCTGCCTGTTTACTGTTCGTATCTTCGTATGGAGGGGACCCAAAATGAAAAAGAGAATGGCGATATTTTTTTCTGCAGCCCTTGTTTTCAGTCTTGTGATGCCCGCGTGTGCACCCGCTGAGGTCGAGGCCGGCAGTACAGTCGTTCAATCAGGGCCGGTTTTGTATAAACAGGCTGATGACGCGGTGACCGGAGGTGCCGTGGATGCTGCTACCGGGCAGGCGGTAAATGTAAAATACACAAAAAAAATACCATATAAGACGATCAGAAAAAAACTTAAAAGGAAACGTGCAAGAGCGTATGAGTTTAAGGATGCAGGTAAGAAGGCATCTTCTCTGACGTTATATGGTTATTATAAGGTCTTCAAGATCCCACACTATGGTTACGGAGACTACGCGGAGACGGTCCTTCTGTGGCCCACCATTACGGCGAAGAAATCAGGAGGATCATCGGTTTTGTCGATGGGGATGACCGTAAGATCGATAGTTCAGATCCACGGCAGTACAAGCAGAAAGTATAAAAAAATGATCATATCGGGAGGCGGTGAGTCTGTCACTCTGAAAGGAAGTTCAACGAGCAGAAGCCAAAGAAAAGGAGAGTACCTGAATTATCTTTTGACTACCACGGCCAGGTTTACACTCTCCAAAAATACATCTGCTACTGATGGTAAACTTGATAAACTGATGCGGATCCTTTCTTCAAACAACTTAAAAGTAACAGTAAAAGATTCTGCAAAGAAGTATACCCGTAAGTGTGGTATAGACAGTGGTAATTCCGAAAAAATGGTCGAGGTACTGAAGGATTATAAAAGCCTGTTAAAGAACTACGCAGTGTAACACGGAGGGGCAAATGCTGAAGGATTACGCAGAAGAATACAGAAAGAAATTAAGGACGCCCGAGGAGGCAGTATCTGTCGTAAAAAGCGGGGACTGGATCGATTATACTTCTTCTCTCGGAATGCCTATTCTTCTCGACAGAGCTTTGGCAAAAAGAAGAGATGAGCTTACCGATGTAAAGATCAGAGGTAACCTTATAGTTGGCCCCATAGAGACGGTCGAAGCCGATCCGAGTCAGGAGCACTTTGTTTATCATTCATGGCACTGCTCGGCATATGAGAGACAGCTCTGTGACAAAGGGCTCTGTTATTATATCCCGATGGTGTTTCATAACAATGCCGCCTACTATGAATTTTTCATAAAGGTAAATGTTGCCATGGTCAGTGTTTCTCCGATGGATAAACACGGCTATTTCAATTTTTCCGTAAATACCGGAGTGGCGGGACCTATCTGCGAGAAGGCGGATATCGTTATCGTCGAGATCAATGAAAATCTTCCGAAGATACACGGAGGTTATCATGAATGCATCCATATCGACGAGATAGATATGATCGTTGAGGGTGAGCATGAGCCATTCAAAAATTATCTTCCGATAAATCCAACAGAGGACGACAAAAAAATAGCCGAACACATAATCCCTTATATCGTTGACGGAGCGAATCTCCAGCTCGGTGTAGGGGCTGTTCCGAATGCGATCGGTGAAGCCATCGCCGCATCGGATATCAAAGATCTGGGTATGCATACGGAGCTATGTACGGATGCATATCTGGAGCTTCACAGAAACGGAAAACTAACAAACAAGAAAAAAACCATCAACAGAGGAAAGGGTGTTTTCGGATGTGCGGTGGGATCGGCCGAGCTTTATGAGTGGCTTGATGATAACCATGGCATAGCGGCCTATCCTCTTGAGTATGTAAACAGACCGAGTGTTATCGCACAGCTCGATAATATGGTCTCGATAAATGCATGTGTGGCGGTGGATCTGTACGGACAGGTCGCTGCGGAGAGCGCGGGTTCGCGCCAGATTAGCGGTACCGGTGGGCAGCTTGATTTCCTTGCGGGTGCGAGTGCATCACGGGGAGGTAAAGCATTCATATGTATGAAATCGATTCACAGAAAGCGCGACGGGAGTATACAGTCAAGAATAGTGCCGCAGTTTAACGGGGACATCATCACGTCTCCGAGAAGTCAGGTTTACTTTATCGCGACGGAGTACGGCGTGGTGAATCTCGAGGGACAGTCTACCTGGGAGAGGGCGGAGGCGCTCATCTCCATAGCTCATCCGGATTTCAGAGATGAGCTGATAAAAGAAGCTCAGGAAAGAAAGATCTGGAGACGTTCGAATAAAAGATGAAGTCAATAACTGATTGACATTACGGGGTGTGTCTGATATTATTAAAGAGAATTGAATGAAGGTTGATAACTGATTAAAGATGTTTAGGATAAATCGGTTAGGAGGGCAGTATAGTGAAGAATCTCAGTTTGAAGTTTAAGATCGGTTTGATCGTGATCCCGCTCGTGGTGGCTTTGATTGCCTGTACGTTTGTAGGTATCATGAGGATGAAACAGATAGAGGGACAGACGACGGATATTTACTACGAGGTTCTGTTCAACATCACGGAAGCGACGATAAATGCTGATCGTGATTTCTATCAGGCGCTTACCGCACACCTCCAGTATACATATCGTGGGGATGTGACTACAAATGAGAAAACCGAGTTTGCGGCTGATGTTGAGGAGAATGCCCAGCAGACTTATGACGGAGTTCATAAAGCCATAGAGATCGCCAAGCAGGATGAAAGTCTATACAACAGACAGGGTGAGATCGGAAGCTTTGCGACGTATGGGGATATTTTTGATGAGCATTTTGAAAAGGTAAAGGCAGAGCTTTCAAAGGCTGAAGGTAAACCTGATGAAAAGCTTATAGACGGTGAGTTCGGTGCAGCGAGAGATGTCATCAATGAGATGGGAGAGAACGTGGAGGCATGGGCCGAGGAGCAGCATGATGCTCTGGCTAAGTCCATCGGAACATCCATTATACTTCTCGCAGTCATATTCAGTATTGTGGCCATTGCTATCATAGTGTTCGCGCTGTTTGTGGTTCAGGTTATCACAAAGGGTATCCGCAGAGCGACAAACGGTCTCGAAAAGATAGCCGACGGTGACCTTGATGTGAATATCGATGCAAGTAAGGCCGGACGTGATGAGGTCGGGACCATCGAGAAGGCAACGAGCAATCTTGCCGGTAGACTTAAGGATATCATATCAAAGACGAAGACCATGTCCGGGGAGCTGAATCTGTCAGGAGAGGATCTCGCGGAGAGTGCAGGTCAGGCATCTGATGCTTCCACACAGGTATCTTCGGCTGTAAACGATGTGGCAGAGGGAGCGGTAACTCAGTCAGAGAGTGTACAGACCGCATCAAATCGTACTGAGATCATCGGAAACAATATCGAATATATCAATTCTGACATGGGTGAACTTAATGAGTATTCACACAAGATGAAAGAGTCCTGTGATACCACGATGAATACTCTCGAGGAACTCATATCTTCCAATAATAATGTATCAAGATCGGTTCGCGATATCGGTGAGACCATAAATGCTACTAACAACAGCGTTCAGAACATCTCACAGTTCTCTGACGCGATCATGGATATCGCCGAACAGACAAATCTGTTGTCATTGAATGCTTCCATTGAGGCTGCGAGAGCCGGAGAGAGCGGAAAGGGATTTGCAGTCGTAGCGGACGAGATCCGTCAGCTGGCAGACCAGTCCAGACAGAGTGCGGATGAGATAAAGGCGATCATCGACACACTCTTACATGACACCGAGGCTTCAGTGGGAGTCATGGAAGAGCTGAATAAAAGCATCTCTACTCAGGGTGAACAGATCACTTCGACGAAATCCGATATGCAGGAGATGTCGGAGAATGTCAATCATGTATTCGAGAGTTCGGATAATATACGCCAGCGTGTTGATGAGCTGAATGAGGCAAAGAACGCCCTCATAGAGATCATTCAGGAACTGACGAGCGTGTCCGAATTAAATGCGGCCTCGTCCGAGGAGTCCTCGGCATCGATGGAGGAGCTGAATGCCACATTCGCTACCATCAGCGAGTCTTCCGAGAAGCTTCGTACTCTTGCTCGTGATATGGATGAAACGATCTCTTACTTCAGAGTTTGATCACATGGAATACTGTCATCGCCTCTTTGCACAGGTTGCAAGGGGGCGGTTTTTTATTTTTTTCATGAGTTTCGCATTTTTTCGAAAAAAGTCTTGCATTTATCGGGGGTTGATGATATAATCAAAGTGTAGTAGTAGCATCTTCTATCATGATGCTGCAAGATTAGTACCTCCCACATTCAGGGATGACCGTGGGAGAAGCCAAGGAAGGCGTGATTGTTATGGTAGCAGCTTACAATTTGTACCTGGGTGGCTACCTGCCCCGGCTCGACCCGGAGCGAAGTGTCCACAACAGGAAAGAGCTAAAAACTAAATACAAAAACATCGTAAGCATGAACAATTCCAATCCGCAAACGGTGGTACGCATTTCCAACAAAACACAGGCGTATGTGTTGAATGTGAAGGAATTGTCCATGGAACTTGGCGAGGCTACTGAGTCAGTGCTGAGGGGAGACCAGTCGAAGCTCTCCGAAAACATGACTAAGATGGCGGAAACCTTCAACGATCTGCTGAAAAAGAGCGATGATTTCGGGAAAGCCAATGGGAAACCGTCCCGTCCCGGAGGGGAGCTTAGAAACATGATTCGCAGATACACAGATGAGTTGACCCAGGCAGGCTTCTCGATTGAGGATGAAGGATTTCTTACATCGCCTACGGCAGAGGATGGCAGCGAGCTGTTCCCGCCGATAGGTTTCGTATCAGAGTTGGCAGCGAAGGCCGAGGAGATGAGTATGAATCCGATGGAGTACGTGGACCAGAAGGTGTACAGTTACGGGCACCTTGCCGGAAGAGACGTCGGACCCGCATATGAGAATTCGTTGTACAGTGGCATGCTGTTCAACTCGTATTGTTGACAGGACAAAAGAGGGGCCTGTCAACGGATGAGCTCCCGGGCAGATATACAGATCTGCTCCGGGAGCCTTTTTTTTGAAAAAAAGCTTGACTCAGCGTATTGACCTATGTTATACTACTTCCGCAAAGAGTTTTAGGTCTTTTTTTTATGCTCAAAAAGAGAACGGAGGTGACGTGATGCGTACAAAGATCACTTTGGAATGTACCGAGTGCAAACAGCGTAACTACGATACGACCAAAGAGAAAAGAAACCATCCGGACAGAATGGAAACAAAGAAGTATTGTCGATTCTGCAGGAAGCATACGCTCCACAAGGAGACGAAGTAATCGGATAGGTTACTTTATTAGGAAAGGATGTGTATCTAGTGAGTGAAGAGAGAGCTTCAAAACCGGGCTTTTTCAAGAATCTGAAAGCGGAGTTCAAAAAGTGCACATGGCCGAAGAAGAATGAACTGGCAAAGCAGTCCGCGCTTGTTATCATAGTGAGCGTACTTCTCGGTGTAGTGATTGCCGGCTTTGACTGGGCGATCCGTCTTGGACTTACCGCAATGAATATTGTTTCATCATGATTCGTTAGGAGGATTCAATGGCTGAAAAAGCACAGTGGTATGTTGTTCACACCTACTCAGGATATGAGAACAAGGTGAAGGATGACATTTTAAAAATGATCAATCACCGTAGTATGGAAGATCAGATACTTGACGTGATGATCCCGACACAGACCGTGTCCGAGGAGAAGAACGGTAAAACAAAGGAATCTGAGAAAAAAATGTTCCCGGCCTATGTTCTGGTCAAAATGATCATGAACGAGCAGACCTGGTACGTGGTCAGAAATACTCGCGGTGTGACCGGTTTCGTCGGACCGGGTTCAAAGCCGGTTCCTTTGACCGAGGAAGAGGTAAAGAGTCTCAGCATGATCGCCGAGGCGAAGGTAAGCCCATTCTCAGTCGGAGACCATGTTGTTATCAACGATGCAATGTGGCAGGATAAGGTCGGTGTGATCTCTGAGATCCATCCGGCAGACGGAACGGCAGTCGTAATGATTGAGATGTTCGGTAGAGATACACCGGTAGATTTCAATCTTTCGGAATTGGAGAAGGTATAATTAAGGAGGATTATCATGGCTAAGAAAGTCGAAGGATATGTGAAGCTGCAGATCCCGGCAGGAAAAGCTACACCGGCACCGCCGGTTGGACCTGCTCTTGGACAGCACGGCATCAATATCGCAGAGTTTACAAAGCAGTTTAATGCACAGACACAGGGACAGGACGGAATGATCATTCCTGTTGTCATCACGGTGTATGCTGACAGAAGCTTCAGCTTTGTCACCAAGACACCGCCGGCAGCTGTTCTTCTTAAGAAGGCAGCAAAGATCCAGTCAGGATCGGGTGAGCCGAACAAGAAAAAGGTCGCTAAGGTGACCAAGGACGATTTGAGACAGATCGCGGAGACCAAAATGCCGGATCTGAACGCAGGCAGTATCGAGGCGGCAATGAGCATGATCGCCGGTACAGCACGAAGCATGGGAATCGAAGTCGAGGAGTGATCGACTTCAGAGCATAAAAGACCAAACTCGAGAAATGGACGTTGTGGGAGGTAGTATCTACCGCCAACACCACTTAGGAGGTAAATAAAATGAAACACGGAAAGAAGTATGAAGAGGCTGCTAAGCTTGTGGATCGTACCACACAGTATGAAGTAGCTGATGCCGTTGCTCTTGTAAAGAAGACAGCGGTTGCCAAGTTTGATGAAACCGTAGAGGCTCATGTACGTCTGGGTGTCGATGGTCGTCATGCTGACCAGCAGGTCCGCGGTGCTGTAGTTCTTCCGCATGGTACCGGTAAGCAGGTCAGAGTTCTGGTTTTTGCAAAGGGTGATAAACTTGCCGAGGCTGAGGCTGCAGGCGCAGATCATGTAGGCGGTGAAGAGTTGATCCCGAAGATTCAGAACGACGGATGGTTTGAGTTTGATGTGGTCGTGGCTACACCTGATATGATGGGCGTTGTCGGTCGTCTCGGTCGTGTGCTCGGTCCCAAGGGATTGATGCCGAACCCGAAGGCCGGTACGGTTACAATGGAAGTTGGCAAGGCTGTCGAGGATATCAAGGCAGGTAAGATTGAGTATCGTTTGGACAAAGCCAATATAATCCACTGCCCGATCGGTAAGGCTTCATTTACCGAGCAGCAGCTCACAGATAACTTTGATACACTTATGGATGCGCTTGTAAAGGCTAAGCCGGCAAGTGCAAAGGGACAGTACTTTAAGTCTGTAACGCTCACCAATACGATGGGCCCCGGAATTAAAGTAAGCCCGGTTAAATACGCATAAGTCACTTCAGAATCATGAAAACCGTTTGGGTGTATGCCCAAACGGTTTTTTGTGTTGAAAAAAAGGAAACCCGACTGCCGCTTCGCGGTGCAGTCGGCTCTCGGAGGTCAGGCCTATGGCATGATTGCGAGGGGTTTGATCTGCGGGCTTCATTATATCTGAGCCGACTCAGCTGTCAACCCCGCAGCCGCTTCGCGGTGCACTCACTACGTTCGTGCAGGGTATGACAGCTTTACTTGGCTCAGATGGTTTGCGCCCAGGCAGATCAAAGGCGCACCCTGCGCGTGCGTAGATCTGATTTTGTGTGGAAGCAGGGTGGGTTCCGACTTTTTTGTGGTTTTGAGCAGCAAGGTCGGAAAATGTCTTGTTACAACTCGTTTTTTTAATGATGCGTTTGTTCACAGAAATATAGGTTCTAGAGCCTAAGCCTACGAGAGCCGGCTGAACGGAGAGAAGCCGGGCTTCCTGCTAGCGTAAAATTTTAGTAGGATTTAGAAAAAAGGGTATTGAAAAAGGGTA
>CAMVOY010000033.1 GCA_947169235.1 uncultured Lachnospiraceae bacterium
CTTAATCAGGGTGTCCGGGGTTCGAGCCCCCGATGGCGTATCCCGAGTCCTTGTTCGGCAGACCTGCAACTGCTGGGTGAGGACTTATTTTTGTTTTACTTTACCAACGCCTGCTCGAGCGCCTGCCGTTCTTCCTCCGAGAGTTCCAGCGCAGACTGGCCGTTTTTGATTTCCTTAATATAGCAGAAATATCCTTCAGTCGAATTCGAATGAACCGTATTCATAAGGAATCCATCATCATCTTTTGTAAGCATGCAGATAACGAAGCTCAACTGTCCGCCGCCTGCAGAAAACGCATCGTATTTTACGATCGAGTATCTCTGGAACGTGATCAAAAGATTTCTGTCGATCAACTCAAGCCTTCCATCTATCTCACGAAGCTTTGCATTTACAAGGTCCATATTCTCAAACTTTTTTACAAATGCATCCTCGAGACTCTTTCCATCTGATCCACTCATAAAATAGTTCATTCTTTTTTTCAGTCCGCTGAGTTTTGCAAATAGAACGATTACAAGGATCAACAATAAAAAGATTATTCCTGCGCTGATCAGCGTAACCAGATCAATCTCCAATCCCATATCTGACCATTTAAACATCTCCACTTTCTCCTTTCGATTTTTCACATAATGTGTGACATGTCAAACCTACCATTTTACGTTGTTTTTCATGCCTCAATCGCTTCTCCGTATATTTTGTGTTTTTGAACGCGGCATTCTCTATATCTTGGGCCAAAAACCTTCTCATATATTCGAACGCACGTTCGAGATTCCTTGATATATTCTTACATAAGTTTGTTGGTGATCGCATCGAGTTCGTCGTTGGAATAATACTCGATTTCAATCTTACCCTGGGTTGCATTTTTTCTCTGAATTCTTACTTTGGTTCCCATGGACTTTGAAAGTCTCTCTTCGAGATCTTCATAGATCGCATCTTGCGGAAGTGTCTTTTTTGTTTTTTGTTTTGATGATGGTTTGTCACTGTCATCCTTAACCAGCTTTTCCACTTCACGAACACTCAGCTTATCTTTTACAATCTTGTCAGCAATCTTCTGTTGCTTTTTCTGATCATCGATTGCCAGAAGTGCTCTCGCATGTCCACCACTGATAGTTCCATTGATTAGCATATTCAGAATTGAATCAGGAAGCTTCAAAAGTCTGAGTGCATTCGTAATGGTGGTTCTGTTTTTTGACACCTTCTTTGCAACATCTTCCTGTTTGAGTTTGTACTCCTCGATCAGATGCTGATACGCTTTTGCTTCCTCAACAGGATTGAGATCCTCACGCTGAATGTTTTCGATCAGCGCAACCTCCATGACTTCCTGCGGAGAATATTCTTTTATTACAACCGGTACTTCTTTCAATCCGGCAAGCTTCGCTGCACGCCAACGTCTCTCACCGGCAATTATCTCATAGTACCCATCCTGTTTTGTAACAACTATCGGCTGCACGATTCCATGCTGCTTGATCGAGTCGGCCAGCTCCTCGAGAGCTGCCTGATCAAATTCTTTACGAGGCTGATTCTTGTTTGGCTCCACCTCGTTTATCTTTAATATTACTTCGCCGCCCTGAGATGCAGGTGCAGTCTCTTTTGTTTTTTCTGCTTTTCCCGGACGACCTCCATCAATGACAGCATTGAGTCCCTTTCCTTTTTTCTCGAGAGGATTCTTCCCGAGAGCATTTTTCTTTGTCGCCATCAGCTAGCACTCCCTTCGATAATCTCATCCGCCAATGCAAGATACGCTTTTGATCCGGTTGAACGTCTGTCATATTTTGTGATCGGCATACCATGACTCGGTGCCTCAGCCAGACGTACACCTCTCGGGATGATAGTGTCATATATTTTCTGGTTCATACTGTTTCTGACTGCATCGATAACAGCCATGGAGAGATTGGTTCTTCCATCGTACATCGTGAAGACTACTCCATTTATATATAACTTTGCGTTCAGTCTGTCTTTTACAAGTGAGATGGTATGTATCAACTGATCAAGTCCTTCGAGTGCATAATACTCACATTGGATCGGAACAAGAACAGAGTCTGCCGTTGTCATCGAGTTGATGGTGAGCGCATTCAAAGAAGGCGGACAGTCGATCAGAACAAAATCATAATCATCTCTGATCTTATCAACGATATCCGCAAGAATATAATTCTTGTTTTCCATCTCGATACTCTCGATTTCAATAGCTGACAGATCGATGTTAGCAGGAAGGAGATCTAAGTTCTCATACACATCCTTCATCACACACTCATCAAAATCACATTCACCGATCATCAACTGATATATCGTGTTTGCTTTTCCATCTTCAGTCGGATTAGAAAGATTCTTCAGATCTTCCTTATCGATACCAAGTCCGCTTGAGGTATTCCCCTGCGGATCCATATCGATCACCAGAACTCTCTTTCCTTTCTCTGCCAAAGCAGCTGACAGATTGATCGTAGTCGTGGTTTTCCCCACGCCGCCTTTCTGATTGGCTATTGCCATAATCTCACTCATATCAAACTTCCCTTTCTTAATTAAAAAATATACATTCTGATTATACACTTTTCGACTTCTCATTACAAGTGAATTTTAAAAAAATATCAAGATTGTTTCACGTGAAACATCGCAACATATTGGGGTCTTTTTTTGAAACAGACACAAATGTTTCACGTGAAACATCTATGTTGTTATCGCCGTTCAAAAAACCACAACATCTGCTGAATTGTTTATCAATAACCGATTATCTGCCTTATGAGTAATCATACACGGGCAACGGGCACGAGCTTATCAATTCATAGCACCTTTTGATTATCGTGGATGTCCCTGCGGAACTCACTTGATACGTGCGCACTCCGTGCTTCGTATCTGCGTTCAAACAGGTCCTCGGGACATCCATCAAAAGGGACTATTCATCAGATAAGCTCGGCAAATGTTGCCCTTTGTATGATTCTCATATCGGCAGATGCTTTTCCTTTGATTATGCGAAATAGCAAAACAAACAGCCGACAATAGATATGGCAAGCTCGGCGAACGAGACGTAGGTTCGCCGATGCCCGATGCGATGAGTCAAGTTGATGCGAGACCCGAGTATTTGTTTGAGCGTAGTTTTGAAACGCGTAGCGTGAACAAAACAAGCGAGTTACGCAGGGGCGAGCATGAATATCAACGCAGACTCAGAGCAAAGAGATAATCGTGCGAACCGCTAACGCGAAGTTCGACGACTTGACCATGTCGATGTCGGCGACAAGTTTGTTTCAGAATAATCAATAGAAATCGGCCATGTTGGTGACCATCCAGCAGACCATCTCCTCAAGCTCAGACTTGGAACTATTGTTAAGGATAACACGATTGCAATACCTGCGAAGATACGCTTCAGACAACTGTGCAGAAAAAATAGATCTCGCCTTCTCTTCAGAATATCCGCGAGTAGTGATCAATCTATCGATACGCTGATCCTCTTCTGTGAAAACGCCCCAAAGCTCATCACAGAATTTGTCAGCACCCGACTCAAACATAAGAGCTGTTTCAAGAACAAAAAGATGAAGACCGGAATCAAACTTATCAATCTGCTCGATATGCGTCTTCCACCTATCAATAGATTCTGCGATCCTTTTCATAACATAAGGATGAACAATATCATCCAGGAATTCTTTCTCATGAACATCATTAAAGATAATCTCAGCGAGAGAGTTCCTGACTATCTCACCATCATCATCCAAAACCCTCTCACCGAAATGAGAAACGATATCAAGATAACAGGGAGTACTTTTGACGAAAACCTCATGACCAACATCATCCGCTTTAAAGATCTCTGCATCATAATGCTCCTTAAGAATATCAAGTACAGTTGACTTACCGCAGCCAACTCCTCCGGTCACACCAAGAATTCTTTTCAAGATTAAAACCCTCCAAAACTAAAAATTACAATGGACGCTTAGCAGGTATCCCGGCACGTCTGGGATATCTGTCAGGAAGAATACCATCACGCTCAAAAAAGACAAGTGTCCTATCAACTCCAAACAGATCAAAACTGCTATCCGATACGCACTTAGCATTCAACTCAGAAAGTGCATGAGCTGCAGATGAGAGTTCATCCTTATACTTAGGTCCTTTGTACGAAACGAAATAACCATCATCATTAACAAAAGGAATACAAAGTTCCAATAGTAAACTCATATCAGCGACAGCTCTGGATACAACCAGATCAAAACTTTCACGATGATTATCATCTCTGGCAACATCCTCTGCCCGGCCATGGATAGCCGTCACATTATTAAGAGATAGTTTGCCTATAACCTCATTTAAAAAATCAACTCTTTTATTTAATGAATCCAAAAGAACCATCTTCCATTCGGGCTTTAATATAGCCAAAACCATCCCGGGGAATCCGGCACCGGAACCAACATCCAAAACTTTTGCATCAGACTTAAGGCCGGACTCGGAAACGGAAGAAGAGAGAAGCAGCGCTGAATCCAAAAAATGCTTCAGTACTACCTCATCATATGTTGTGATGGAAGTAAGGTTCATCTTCTCATTCCAGGAGAGCAAAAGATCATAATAACTTTTTAGCATCTCCTCCTGAGACGAAGAAATATCGATCTCATATTTACTGAAAAGTTCCTTCATAAAACCTCCACAATTATGATACAAATGAATATAATATTTTATATCACATGTCAAGCTATGCCCACATCTCTCTCAGACATACTCTCGGCTCATCTTTTTCATAATCCCAACTGTGAAACGCATCGCCCGAGCACCATTTTTCATCGGGACAATTTTTACAGGTTTCACATCTGGTCGAAAGAGGAGTTCTGGAGTGATGAGAGTTGCATTGCTGGTCATCCCCCAACGAAATTCCTCATCGTGAACAAACTCCATCAATTCAAAAAACTTGTCATAAAGCAGAGGCTCCCCACCGGTGACCGCGATAAAAACCTGCGTTCCGAAATTCTCTTTGATGTCCCTGATCACTTCCCCATACAGAAATCACTGAATATCTTATCGACCAGATCATCCTCCATGGCATCTCCGGTAACACTTCCGAGCGACTCGTAAAGAGACAACAAATCCACCGTCAAAAGATCCTCCGGCATCCCGGCTTCCATGGTTTCACGCAAACGATCTATAGATCCTTTTGCATCGATAAGTAATTCCTTCTGTCGTAAGGAAGTTATAACAGGGTCTTTTCTGTCATTATTTCCCGAATAAAAATCACTTAAAAATAACTCTTCCAATAACATCTCAAGTTCAGAAAGACCATCTCCGGTTTCCGCCGAAAACTCGAGCATATGTATCGATCGGTCATGAATACTATCAGCAATTTTAATTCCATTTTCTGAATAAAACTTTTCAATGTCTTTTATTGTTATCATCGGAGAAAGATCTGATTTATTCAAAAGAATAACACTTGGTTTTAGATTACACATGTTAAGCACTTCGCGATCTTCATCTGCGAGCTCCTCGCTGGAATCAAGAACACATATAATAAAATCTGAATCACCAATCGCATCCTTTGCTTTTTTCACACCGATGGTCTCAACAACATCTGACGTCTGGCGGATACCGGCAGTATCAATAAGTCTCAATCGGATGCCTCCGACCATCGCATCCTCTTCAAGAGTATCCCTGGTCGTCCCCGGAATATTTGTTACGATCGCGCGATCTTCTCTGAGGATACAATTTAGAAAAGAAGATTTACCGACATTTGGTCTCCCGATAATAACTGTTTTGATCCCATCCGCAATCCTTCGTCCATTCTCATAACCCGCGATCAACATTTCTATCTTTTCGCTGATATCACAAAGATGAGTTCCGAGAGTAGCAGGAAACTCATCAAGCTCTATATGCTCAGGATCATCAAGTGCTGCCTCCAGATATGCCATGTCGGAAAGAACAACCTCCCGCAGCGCTCTGATCTCATCCCTGATATTTCCACGCAGATGCTCCTCCGCAGTCGAAAGTGCGAGATCATTTTTTGCACGGATCACTTCCATCACTGACTCCGCCTGAGTCAGATCAATCCTTCCATTCAAAAATGCTCTCTTGGTGAACTCACCCGGCTCAGCTAATCTGACACCCTTTTCTATCAGGAGTTCAAGGATCTTTTTAGCTGCCCGGCCGCCACCGTGACAGTGGATCTCCACAACATCCTCCGCGGTATAACTCCTCGGCGCGCGCATCAAAAGAACCAACACCTCATCAACTCTCTCATCATCACTTTTACCAATCCATCCATAGTGAATAGTATGAGAGGCAGCTTTACTCAAATCATCATTCAGAAAAATACCATCGACGACGCAAACAGACTCCGGTCCACTTACCCGGAGGATACTGATACTCCCGTTACCGGAAGCGGTTGCTATAGCAGCGATGGTTTCACTCATTGTTTTTCTCCATATAATATTTCAAACTATTCAGTATTAAATCTCTACAGATAACACTATATCACTATTTCCCGAAGATAACAAGATAAATATCTCTTGCATGACAGATAAATACATGATAAAATACTTTCTTGAACGGCTTATGAAAACAAACCAACAGAGCCAAACGGAGGATACTTTGAAGCGAACTGATTATCAAGCCATAGTAATAGGTGCCGGACATGCAGGCTGCGAAGCCGCTCTGGCACTGGCGAGACTTGGCTTTAAGACTATAGTATTTACGGTAAGTGTTGACTCGATCGCGCTGATGCCATGCAACCCGAGCGTCGGCGGGACCTCGAAGGGTCACCTTGTTCGTGAAGTCGACGCGCTAGGTGGCGAGATGGGAAAGGTGATCGACCAAACATTCATCCAGTCCAAAATGCTCAACCGCTCAAAGGGACCCGCAGTACATTCCCTCCGTGCTCAGGCAGATAAACAAAAATATTCACGAACCATGCGCCGCGTACTCGAGAACGAGAAAAATCTCACGATACGTCAGGGCGAGGTGGACGAGCTTATTGTTGAAGACGGAAAACTCAAAGGTGTCAGAACCCATACCGGCATAGATTACCTGGGCGAGGTATGCGTAGTCTGTACCGGAACCTACCTTAACGGAAGATGCATCACCGGTGAGACCTCGACCTACACGGGACCTAACGGTCTTCAGGCTGCCACTCATCTAAGTGATTCCATAACAAAACTCGGCATCGAGCTTCGCAGGTTCAAAACAGGAACTCCTGCACGTATGGACGGAAAGACCATAGACTACGAAAAAATGGAACCGCAGTACGGCGACAAAAAAATAGTTCCTTTTTCATTTACAAATATGGAAACCGGGATCACAAAGGAACAGTCCCTGTGTTACCTGACATATACAAATGAAGAAACACACAAGATAATACGTGACAATATTGACCGGGCTCCACTGTTTTCCGGTTACATCGAAGGAACCGGTCCGAGATACTGCCCGTCGATAGAGGACAAGGTCATGCGATTTTCCGATAAAAAACGACATCAGGTCTTCATCGAACCGGAGGGTCTCTACACGGACGAAATGTATGTTGGCGGAATGTCAAGTTCTCTTCCGGAGGATGTCCAAACCGATATGTATCACACCGTACCCGGACTCGAGCATGCGACCATAGTTAGAAATGCATACGCTATCGAATACGATTGCATCAACCCGCTTGAATTGAAGGCATCACTTGAAAGCAAAAAAATCCAAGGACTATTTTTCGCAGGACAGGCAAACGGAAGCTCCGGTTACGAAGAAGCTGCCGCGCAGGGGCTTATGGCCGGGATCAACGCAGCACGAAAACTTCAGAAAAAAGACCCGATCGTCCTCACCAGATCACAAGGTTATATCGGAGTACTCATCGATGATCTGGTAACCAAAGGAACAAATGAACCATATCGTATGATGACCTCTCGTGCAGAATATCGTCTGCTCCTCAGACAGGACAACGCCGATGAAAGACTCACACCGATCGGTCATGAAATAGGATTGATATCCGATGAGCGCCTCGCTCACCTCAAAGAAAAATACATTAAAATAGAAAAAGAAATAGAGCGAATAAAAACAACTTTTGTAGGGGATACAAAACCGGTCCAAGACCTGTTAAAATCGTATGATAGCACACCATTAATAAGTGGAATATCTTTGGCAGAATTAGTCAAAAGACCTGAATTAAATTATGAAGTATTATCACCTATAGATCCGAACCGACCGGCTCTCACTGACGAAGTAAAAGAAGAAGTTGAGATCCATTTAAAATATGAAGGCTACATCGCACGTCAGATACGCCAGGTTGAACAGTCGGCCAAGCTCGAGCAAAAAAAGATTCCAAAGGATCTCGACTATAATGATGTAAAAAGTCTGCGACTCGAAGCTCGCCAAAAGCTGATCGATATCCAACCCGAAACCCTCGGTCAGGCCTCACGCATAAGTGGCGTCTCACCTGCAGATATATCGGTCCTACAAGTATACCTAACCACAAAATCCAATTAATCCTAATTCTAAAAAAGAACCATTTGGATTATATATTTTTAGAGGGGTCTGTCGGAAACGTCACTGCGTAGGCACCGTATTTTGGTGCCATGCAGTGCTACGTTTCCGAATGGCGAAAGCGTAGCCCCGAAAAAATATATAAACAAATGGTTCTTCTATATGAATCAATTATCCTGCTTGTCCTTATTATACGGTCTGCGATTACGATTGTATCCGCCACGACCACGGTTACCACCGCGACCACCGTATCCACCGCGTCTGCGATCTCTGTTATTTCTGTTCTTCTCGCGAAGCTCATCCGCGAACTCAGGATTCACGGAAACAACAACCTTACGATGTGGCTCCTCACCCTCAGAATGGGTCTCAACATACTTGTCCTCCTGGAGCACTGCATGAATGATCCTTCTCTCATAAGGATTCATCGGCTCAAGAGTAGATGTACGTCCTGAGGATTTAACCTTCTTTGCAACATTCTTTGCAAGGTTCTCGATAGTAGCCTTGCGACGTTCTCTATAATTCTCCGTGTCGATCTTGACCTTCACGTAATCATCATAGCCTTTGTTCAATGTAAGGGATGTCAGATACTGCAGAGCATCCAGAGTCTGTCCGCGCTTACCGATGAGCATTCCCATCTGATCGCCGGAAAGATCAACCTCAACCTGTTTCTCCTCTGCGTTGTACTCTTCCTTTATCTCAACATCAACATCCATAACCTTGAAAAGCTCGCTAAGGAACGGCTTAACCGTAATGCCGGAAACATCTCTTGTGACCTCTGAAACAGCCTTCGGCTTTTCAACTTCGGTCTCCTCTGCCGATGCGACAGTCTCTGTTTTTGTCTCAGCCTTTACGCCCTCTGCGCCTTTTTTACGAACGCGGATCTTTGCCGGTTTTGGAAAAAGTCCAAGCAGTCCGCTTTTTTCCTCTTCAAGTACTTCGTATTCGATCTGATCACTCGGTAAACCAAGTGTAACCGTAGCCTGTGTCAATGCATCCTGAACTGTTTTATCTTCAACTTCCAACCAATCTTCCATTGTCACATTCCTTCCTATTGAGTACAGTTACTCAATCCTTCTTTTTGTTACCTCCGGACATCATGTGAGCATAACCGGCGATACTTCCCGATTTGTATTCTTTATTCGAATTCCTTGATACATCTTCAACCTTAGTTTCAGAAGAAGACGAGTTATCGCCACTGCCTGAGGTAATATTCTTAGTAGGTTTGTTCTGGTAAGAGCTGGCAGACTTGATACTGGAGGTTTTCATATTCGAATACTGTTCCATCTTTTCGGAACGTTCCTTGAGCTTTGCCTGCTTCTTTGCAGCCTTCTCTTTGTTTTTCTCGATCAACTCCTCCATTGAGATTCTGTCAACCTTACGGTTAACAAAGATACACTGGATTATACGGAACACAGAACCTGCGATCCAGTAAAGGCCGATACCCATATTCAGGCTCAAACAGAAGAAACCTGACATGATCGGCATCATGTAATTCATCACCTTCATAGACTGACCCATCTGGTCTGCCTCTCCGTTTTTCTGCTGCGGAGTCTGCATCAGCTTTGTATTGACAAACTGAAGCACCATAGCGAGAACAGGGATGATAAATGCTATCCAGCCATAAGGATGATTTGCTTTGTCACTGAAAAACTGCATAGGACTCACATTGACATCAAGTCCCAAAAAGTAACCCGGTGTTCCGGGTGCAGCCGGTACATCTTTAACATAATTAAGTGTTGCAACGTATGACGGCATGTCATACATGACACGATAAAGACACCACAAAACCGGCATAGTAATAAGCAACGGAAGACATCCGCCAAACATACTTATACCGTATTTTGCATACAAAGCCTGCGTCTCTTCATTCATTTTCATCTGAGACGCCTGATCTCTTTTGCCTTTGTATTTTTTCTGGATTGCTTTGACTTCCGGCTGAATCCTACCCATCATTCGGGTTGACTTCTGCGATTTTGCATTCAGCGGGAACATCAGGATATATACAACTATCGTGAGAAAGATCACGCAAAGTCCGGTATTATGTATCCCAAATGCGTTAAACAAACACCAGTCAATACCAAATAGTATCTTACCAAATATCCAATATAACCAATCAAACAACTTCTCTTACCACCATTCTAATACTGATTCTTGTAACGAATTAACTTGTATTTACGATATCCTCTCATGGAAAAACGAATAGGAACCGGATCGTAACCACCCTCATGAAAGGGATGACAACGACAAATCCTGCCGAGTGCAAGATATCCTCCTTTTATAGCTCCGTATTTTTCGATAGCCTCCACCGCGTACGTCGAACATGTCGGTGTATATCTGCAGCATGGTCTTTTTGACGGTGAGATCACACGTCTGTATCCACGCAGTAAAAACAGAAAAAATCTCTTCATTCCGACTGCTCCTTCCAGATACGGTGAGCTTTGTACAAGTTAATTATACCTTCACTGATTTCTTCCAGGCCTTTGCCTGCTACCGACGGTCTCGCAATGATCACAATGCGGTTGCCTTCGGTCACTCTCGCGTCATATCTTCTAACTGCTTCTCGAAACAATCTGGTTACGCGATGACGCTGCACACTGTTACCGACCTTTTTGCTCACTGAAAAGCCGTAACGACTGGGGCCCGAATTGCCCTTAACTACGTACATAACCAGATCCCTGTTTGCCCGTGATCTACCATCACGATAGACCTTTTTGAACTCTTCGTTTGATCCCAACTTAGAAAAACTCATTAGGCGCTGAGACGTTTACGGCCCTTAGTTCTTCTTCTAGCCAGTACCTTGCGACCGTTCGATGTGCTCATGCGTTTACGGAATCCATGAACCTTTGAACGCTGTCTTTTCTTCGGCTGAAAAGTCATCTTCATCGTCTTTCACCTCCTTATCGCCGTATATTGTTATTGTTAAGTGACAAAACACAATATGTGCAAAAAAGCATAAGTCCGCACATTAAACAATAACGTATCATTCCCCATTATATGAGAAAAAGTCCGATTCGTCAACTTAATTTTTGAAAAGTTTTAAATTTTCTTGTGTTTAAGGTCAAAATGTGATATACTAGAACAGTGTGATTTACCCCTATTTTACATTTTTCGAATTAAGGGAAGGTTTTTCGTATGGAAACGGTGATTAAGGACAATTGGACGCAAATAATCGGGTTTTTGAGGGATAATTATGATGTGCTCCCCGTTCTTTACAGAACCTGGTTTGAACCTCTTGAGGTTATATCTGAATCTGAAACTGATGTCGTAGTGGCCGTTGATGAATCAAAGCAGGGCGATATCACGTCTCTTCTGGACAGGAGATACCGTATTCCTCTCCAAACATCCATCGTCGCTATCACTGATCGGGAAGTTACGGTTAGTTTTGTAACCCGTAACACCGGTTCGGATAAATCTGACGGTGTTTCTTCCTATTATAATAACAGTGAAGAACAAAAACAAAAAGCGCTCGAAGAAAAATATCCCTGGCTGAGACTTGGACATTCTTTCGATAACTTTGTCGTGAGCAGTTCAAACTCTTTGGCTCATGCAGCAGCAGTCGCGGTTGCTGAGAATCCAAATGGACAGGTTTATAATCCACTGTTTCTCTATAGCGGACCGGGACTGGGAAAAACTCATCTGATGCATTCTATTTCAAGACACATCATTGAGCATCATCCGGAATACAAGATCCGCTATACTACCAGTGAAAACTTTACCAATGATGTTATCGAATCGATGAGAGAGAGTAAGCAAAACAGCACGGCTCTTCCCAATCTTCGTGAAAAATACAGAAATGTTGATGTTCTTCTTATCGATGATATACAGTTTATCATAGGAAAACAATCAACACTTCAGGAGTTTTTCCACACTTTTGAGGCACTTTTTCAAACAGGAAAACAATTGGTCATCTCCAGTGACAAACCACCAAGTGAGCTGGAAGGACTGGAAGATCGTTATAAGACCAGATTCTCATCGGGCCTTCCGGTAGATATCCAGCCTCCTGATTATGAAACTGCCATGGCTATACTTCAGATAAAGCAGGAAAAGTCTGATGTAAAACTTGAAGATGACATATTAAGCTATATCGCAGAGAATGCCAGACACAGTATCAGAGAGCTGGAAGGAGCTTATAACAAAGTCATCCTTTATTCGAAGCTTTCACGTCCGGGTGAACAGATCACAAAAGACATGGCGGAAAATGCATTGAAAGATTTTATATCTGACAATCAGGAAACCATGCTCACGGCTGATTACATCATTGATGTTGTTTGTAATCATTTCAATGTGGATAAGGAACGTCTTCTTTCTGAGAGAAGAACCGAGGATATTACGGTTCCCAGACAGATTTGTATGTACTTATGCTCACAATACACATCATTAACACAGAAAGTTATCGCCGAAAAACTCAACAGAAGAAATCATACAACAGTCAATCACGGTGTAAATAAGATCAAGGATGATATGTTGGTTGATAACGAGTTACAACAGACGATAACTATCCTAAAAAAGAAGTTAAACGTAAATTAAGTCACATTTTATCAAAGCCCATTAACTTCTTATCCATTTAAAAAAAATCAACTCTAATTCAGTAGCTGTAGGGGTTTTCGGGCTTATACTCTTAATCCTTACTACTACGAAGACTGCTACGAATACATATATATAAATTTATATATAAAGAAAACCTGGAGGTATATTATGAAGTTTACGTGCAAAAAGTCAGATTTCAGTAACGGTATCAACATTGCCATGAAAGCTATCCTTGGAAAAACAACCATGCCTACTCTGGAATGCTTTCTTATAGAAGCAAAGGGAGATATGGTAAAGCTTACTTCCAATGATATGCAGTTAGGGATAGAAACTTCTTTTCCTGCTGATGTAAAAGAAGAAGGTATCGTACTTATGAACGCCAGAAATCTGGCCGGTTATGTCAGCCATATGCCGGATGATACAGTGGAGTTTGAATCTGATGCATCAAATACTATTCTTATTTTCAGCGGAATGCGCAGACATGAAGAAAAGGGAATGAGTGATGATGATTTTCCGAGACTTCCGGATATTAGTTTTTCAGATAAGATAAATATCTCTCAGTTTACCTTAAAAGAGATGATCCATCAGACTATTTTTTCAATATCTTCAAAAGAGAATAATAAGATACTTACAGGTGAGCTTTTTGAGATACAGGGAGATGAGCTTCGTATAGCATCTCTGGATCTGATCCGTGTTTCTATCAGAAAGATAAAACTGAATAAGAAATATGACAAGATCAAAGTTGTTATTCCGGGAAAGACTCTTAATGAGATAAGTAAGGTTATGTCAAATGATGCAGATGAGACAGTTGATATTTCATTCTCTAAAAATCATGTAAAGTTTGAGTTTGGAAATACAGTTATGATATCACGTCTGATAGAAGGAAACTTCTTTAATATTGACCAGATGTTAAAGAACAACTATGAAACAAAAGTAACTGTGAATAAGAGCAGATTTTTCAGCTGTATTGACAGTTCAACACTCCTTATGACAGAGACTGATAAAAACCCGGTTATCTTTACAATGCAGGATGATGAGATGAAGGTTGAGATCAAGTCATCTCATTCATCAATGAATGAGGATGTTCCTATCCATAAAGAAGGAAAGGATTTAAAGATAGGACTTAATCCAAAATATATCGTTGATGTTTTGCGTGTAATAGAAGATGAAGAAATAAGTATGTATTTCTTCAATTCCAATTCTCCGTGTTTTATCAAAAACGAAGAGGAGAGTTATATTTATCTGATATTACCGATCAATATTTAATAGATAATGTGTGATATAGATGGAAGGAGAGAAAAAAGAAAATGGAAGACAGTATCCCGATACGCGACGACTTCATCAAACTGGGTCAGGCATTAAAACTTTCCGGGATGGTAGGATCCGGAGTAGAAGCAAAAATAGTGATCACGGATGGTGAAGTCAAAGTAAACGATAAGGTCGAGGTACGCCGGGGAAGAAAGCTTTATCCGGATGATACTTTTGAATTTGACGGAAATGTTATAAAGGTTGTGAAGCGCGATGATCCTTAAGTCTCTGGAAGTAAAAAACTTCAGAAATTATGAAAGGGAATCGTTTACCTTTGATCCCGGTACTAACGTTCTATACGGAGATAATGCGCAAGGAAAGACCAATGTTTTGGAGGCCGTTTTTGTAGGCGGAACTACCAAATCACACAAAGGAAGTCGTGATAGTGAGCTTATAAAAAGAGGAGAGAACGAAGCGCATATCAGATATATTGTTGAAAAAAACGGACGTGAAACAACAGTTGAGTTTCATCTTCACAGACAGGGGAAAAAGGGGATAGCGATCGATCGTATTCCCATAAGAAATTCAGAAGAATTGTTGGGTCTTTGTCATCTTGTTTTTTTCTCACCGGAAGATCTGGGAATCATAAAAGAAGGTCCGGAAACCAGGCGCAGATTCATCGATATGGAACTGTGTCAGATGAATAAAATATATCTTCATTACCTTATTGATTATCGCAAAAATCTGAAACAAAGAAATGCATTATTGAAACAGATTTCCGAAAAGCCTTCATTAAAAGAAACACTGGAAATATGGAATGAAGGACTGATAAAAAACGGAACTAAAATTATTAATCTGAGAAAAGAATTTATAGAAATGCTTCAGGAAATAATGAAAGAAAAACACTTTCATTTAACCGGTGGAACAGAAGAGATCAATATGATATATGAACCCTGTGTTACAGAGAATGCATTTGAAGAAAAACTGTTTTTGGCTACTGACAGAGATATAGTTTTAGGAACAACTACAGTTGGTCCTCACAGAGACGACATAGCATTTTTAAATGGCGACGAGGACATCAGAAAATACGGTTCACAGGGACAAAAAAGAACAGCAGCTCTGTCATTGAAAATGGCTGAGATAGAGTTAGTTGAAAGAATAATAGGAGACAGACCGATCCTTTTACTTGATGATGTTCTTTCAGAGCTTGACAGGAACAGACAGAACTATCTTCTCGAGCAGATAAAAGGTGTACAGACACTGATCACCTGCACCGGTCTTGAGGAGTTTGTAAAAAACGGAGTAGGAATAGATAAAACATTTCATATAGAAAACGGCGTATGTATAACGGAGGAAAGGTAAAATGGCTGAAACAGAAGTAAATCAGGAATATGGAGCGGATCAGATTCAGATCCTTGAAGGACTGGAGGCCGTACGCAAGCGTCCCGGTATGTATATCGGAACTACATCAGAGCGCGGACTTCATCACCTTGTTTATGAGATCGTGGATAACGCGATCGATGAGGCGTTGGCCGGTTATTGTGACAATATCCAGGTGATCATTCATGAGGATAACTCCATAACAGTTGAGGATAACGGTCGAGGAATCCCCGTAGGTATCAATTCAAAGGCAGGACTTCCTGCGGTCGAAGTCGTATTTACTGTGCTTCATGCCGGAGGAAAGTTCGGCGGTGGCGGATACAAGGTATCCGGAGGTCTGCATGGAGTAGGAGCTTCGGTTGTTAACGCTCTTTCAACATATCTTGAGGTGGAGATATATCAGGACGGAAAAAGTTACATTCAGCGCTACGAAAGAGGAAACACCATGTATCCTCTCAAGGAGACAGGTAAGACAGATAAGCGCGGAACCAAGGTGACATTTTTGCCGGATCCGGAGATTTTTAAAGAAACAACTGTTTATGATTTCCGTATTCTCAGGAGGAGACTCCGTGAGATGGCTTTCCTTACCAAAGGCGTAAAGATCACATTAAAGGACGAGCGCAAGGAAGTCACTGAGGACGGCAAAGGCGGCGAACGCGAGGAGACCTTTCACTACGAGGGAGGTATCAAGGAGTATGTCGCTTATATCAATAAGAATAAAAAACCGCTTTATGAAGATATCATCTACTGCGAGGGGCAGCGGGATGAGGTATATGTAGAGGTTGCATTCCAGCACAACTCCGAGTATAACGAAGGTTGCTACAGTTTTGTAAACAACATCAATACACCTGAGGGTGGAATGCATCTGACCGGTTTCAAAAATGCGCTGACAAAGACATTTAATGAGTATTCGAGAGCGCACAAGATCCTTAAGGACAGTGATCCGAACTTAAGCGGCGAGGATATAAGAGAGGGTCTGACAGCGATCATCAGTGTAAAGATCCCCGAGCCGCAGTTCGAGGGACAGACCAAGCAGAAGCTCGGAAACTCCGAGGCAAACGCAGCTACAAGTTCTGTTGTGAGTGAGCAGCTGACCTACTATCTCGAGCAAAATCCGGTTGTTGCAAAGGTTATCTGTGAGAAGGCAGTGTTAGCTCAGAGAGCCAGAGAGGCGGCGCGCAAGGCGCGAGAGATGACCAGAAAGAGCTCACTCGATGTGACATCATCTCTTCCCGGCAAGCTTGCTGACTGCTCGGATAAGGATCCATCAAAGTGTGAGATCTATATCGTCGAGGGAGATTCCGCGGGCGGTAGTGCAAAGACTGCCAGAGACCGTGCGACTCAGGCTATTCTTCCTCTGCGAGGAAAGATACTAAACGTCGAGAAGGCAAGACTTGACAGGATACTCGGAAACGCCGAGATCCGAGCTATGATCACCGCGTTTGGAACAGGTATCAGCGAGGATTTTGACATCGAAAAGCTTCGTTATCACAAGATAATAATCATGACGGATGCCGATGTAGACGGTGCTCACATAGCGACACTTATGCTTACATTCTTCTATCGCTTCATGCCTGAGCTGATCCGTCAGGGATATGTATATCTGGCGCAGCCACCGCTTTACAAGGTTGAGAAGAATAAAAAGACCTACTATGCGTATACGGATGATGAGCTGAATGCGGTTCTCGAGCAGATCGGCCGCGATGGCAACAACGCGATCCAGCGTTACAAAGGTCTTGGTGAGATGGACGCTGAGCAGCTTTGGGATACTACAATGGATCCGGAAAAGAGGATACTGCTCAGGGTCGATATGAACGATGATGACGGCGAGGAGCTGGATATCACGTTCAACACACTGATGGGTGATGAGGTTGAGCCGAGACGAGAGTTCATCGAAACGAATGCGAAGTATGCGAAAAACCTTGATATATGAGTAAGCATATATGTTTTACTCATCCATCTCGGGGGCGCTCACGGCCGCTTCGCGGCCTGCGCTTAGCGAAACCCCCTCGATGGAATCGTAAAACATAGCATTAAGCTTACATGATTCAGGTTTTTGATACTTTTGGATAGAACAACAAAACAGAGAGGTTTAGAATGGAAGAAGAAAAGTTTGACGAGATCCAGCCGGTCGATCTGAAAAAGACCATGGAGACCAACTATATTGAGTACTCCATGTCGGTTATCGTAGATCGAGCGTTACCGGATGTACGAGACGGAATGAAGCCGGTGCAGAGACGAATCCTGCACGCTATGAATGAGCTGAACAACACTCCCGACAAACCGCATCGTAAATGTGCGCGTATCGTCGGTGATACGATGGGTAAATATCACCCGCATGGTGACAGCTCTATTTACGGAGCACTTGTAAATCTTGCTCAGGAGTGGAACACGCATTATCCGCTTGTAGACGGACACGGAAACTTCGGTTCCGTGGATGGAGACGGTGCGGCTGCCATGCGATACACTGAGGCCAGACTAAGCAAGATCTCCATGGAGATGCTCGCCGATATAGGCAAGGATACAGTGGACTTTATGCCAAACTTCGACGAGACGGAGAAGGAGCCTACTGTGCTTCCTGCCCGCTTCCCGAACCTTCTTGTAAACGGTACTTCCGGTATCGCGGTAGGTATGGCGACAAACATACCTCCTCACAACCTGACAGAGGTTATAAACGGTGTTGTAAAGATGATCGATAACCGTGTCGAGGAGGACAGGGATACTTCCATTGATGAGCTGATGGGTATTATCCAGGGTCCGGACTTCCCGACCGGAGCAACTATTCTAGGTCGTCGCGGTATCGAGGAGGCATATCGTACCGGACGCGGAAAGATCCGCGTAAGAGCCGTTACGGACATCGAGGAGATGGACAACGGCAAAACTCGAATAGTAGTTACCGAGCTTCCATACATGGTAAACAAAGCGAGACTCCAGGAAAAGATCGCTGAGCTTCATAAAGAGAAAAAAATAGACGGGATCACGGAGCTTCGCGACGAGTCAAACCGAGAGGGTATGCGTCTTGTTATTGAGCTTCGTAAGGATGCCAATCCGAACGTCGTTTTGAATCAGCTCTACAAGCATACTCAGATGCAGGATACCTTCGGAGCAAATATGCTCGCGGTGGTTCCGAACAAGGACGGAGTACTCGAGCCGAAGGTACTGAATCTTCTTCAGATGCTTACTTATTATCTGCATCATCAGGAGGAGGTTGTTACCAGACGTACAAAGTTTGATCTCAAAAAAGCAGAAGAGCGTGCTCACATCGTAAAAGGATTGTTGATCGCGCTTGACAATATCGATGAAGTGATCAAGATCATCCGCGGATCCAAATCAACCGCGGAGGCAAAGGAAAAGCTGCAGGAAAGATTCGATCTTGACGAGATTCAGTCAAATGCGATCGTTGAGATGCGTCTGCGTGCTCTCACCGGTTTGGAGAGAGAAAAGCTTGAGAATGAGTTCGCTGAGCTCGAGAGAAAGATCGCAGAGTTCAAGGCAATCCTCGCAGATCACAACCTTCTTCTCGGAGTTATCAAAAAGGAGATCATCGAGATTCGCGACAAGTTCGGTGACGAGAGAAAGACTACCATTGGATTTGATGTATACGATATCTCCATCGAGGATCTGATCCCGGTTGAGAACTGCGTTCTTGCCATGACTCACAAGGGTTATATTAAGAGAATGACGCCTGACAACTTCCGTTCACAGCATCGTGGCGGAAAGGGAATCAAGGGAATGCAGACGATCGATGACGACTATATCGAGGATCTGTTGATGGCGACATCTCACCACTATGTGATGTTCTTTACGAACACAGGACGCTGCTTCAGGATCAAAGCATATGAGATCCCGGAGGCAGGACGTACCGCAAGAGGAACCGCGATAGTCAACCTCCTCATGTTAGAGCCCGGCGAGACCATCACGGCCATGATCGCGATGCACGCGTTCGACACGGAAAAATACCTTTTTATGGCAACCAAAAACGGAACCGTCAAAAAGACAAAGCTTGAGGATTATAAAAATATCCGCAAGTCCGGACTTATCGCGATCAACCTTCGCGAGGGTGATGAACTTATCGAGGTTAAGCTTACGGACAACACAAACGATATATTCCTTATCACCAAGAAGGGTATGTGTATCCGATTCCCCGAGATCGAGGCCCGCACGGTAGGACGTGCTTCAATCGGTGTGCGCGGTATCTCGCTTTCACCGGGTGATGAGGTCGTAGCGATGCAGATGGATTCACAGGGACAGGCAATTCTTTTTGCTACCGAATACGGTATGGGCAAGAGCACATGGGTAACTGATTTCTCAACACAGCATCGTGGCGGTAAGGGAGTCAAGTGTTACAAGATTACCGATAAGACCGGAGAGATCGTAGGCGCCAAATGTGTAGGCAAGGATAAAGAGATCATGCTCATCACCAATGAGGGTGTTATCATCCGAATGAACGTGATGGATGTACGTGTGCTCGGAAGGATCACCTCCGGTGTGAAGCTGATGGATATCGATCGCAAGTCTGATGTGAAGATCGCTTCCATTGCAAAGGTAAGAGAAGAGATAACAGATGATTCTTTACCTTCAGAAGGCGGTGCTCCGGCTGATTATAATCCTGGAGATATACCGACTGTGCGAGACTCCGAAGAGTCCGTGGATGCGGGTATAGATAAGCTTTTGGATGCAGCAGAAAAAGACTCAGATTCAGATAAATAATCAAGTAAAAATATGAGAGAAATAGAGTGTAAAACAATAACAGAAAAAATCCGCCGGATGTGCATGTCGGTAAATGTCGAGCTGTCAGAGGATGTAAAAAATGCATTGATAAATGGCAGCAATAACGAAGAATCCGATACGGGAAAACAGGTATTTGCACAGCTGAAGGAAAACCTGCGTATCGCGAAAGAAAATCAGATACCTATCTGTCAGGATACCGGGATGACCGTGGTATTTTTGAAGATAGGACAGGATGTTCACATAGTCGGAGGCTCGATCGAGGATGCCGTAAATGAGGGCGTGCGCAGGGGCTATGCAGACGGATTTCTCAGAAAATCCGTAGTGAGAGATCCTATCGAGCGGGAAAACACAAAGGACAACACACCTGCCGTTATACATTACGAGATCGTGCCGGGTGACGAGTTTATTATCACTGTAGCTCCAAAGGGATTTGGAAGTGAGAATATGAGTCGACTTGTGATGCTGAAACCTGCGGACGGGATCGAGGGTGTGAAGCAGGTGATCCTTGATACTGTTGCGGCAGCGGGGCCGAATGCATGTCCGCCGATGGTGATCGGCGTAGGTGTCGGTGGCACATTTGAGAAATGTGCTATTCTCGCGAAAAAGGCGCTGACAAGGAGCATTGACTCGGAATCGGAGATCCCGTGGGTGAGAGACCTTGAAAAGGAAATGCTCGAAAAGGTAAATAAGCTTGGACTGGGACCGGGCGGTCTGGGAGGCAGGGTTACTGCCATAGGATTAAATATAGAGACGTATCCTACACATATAGCCGGGCTTCCGGTAGCAGTAAATATCTGCTGTCATGTAAACAGGCATATCAGTCAGAAGCTGTAAACTATGATCCATCGGAGATAATACGGTGGTTTGATCAGGAGTACTAAATGGAAAGAGAAATCTGTGCACCATTTGATGAAAGCGTAGTAAAAGAGATAAACGCAGGTGACGTCTGTTATATAAGCGGAACGATATATACAGCCAGAGATGCAGCTCACAAAAGGATGATCGAGACATTGGAAGCAGGCGACGAGTTGCCGTTTGATATACGGAATCAGGTGATCTATTATCTGGGACCGACACCGGCCAGAGATGGTCAGGTGATCGGATCAGCCGGACCGACGACGAGTACCAGGATGGACAGATACACACCGAAGCTTCTCGATCTGGGACTTAAAGGAATGATCGGAAAGGGCAAAAGAAGTCCGGAAGTGATAGAGGCCATGAAGCGCAATACGGCGGTGTACTTCGCGGCCGTCGGAGGAGCAGGAGCACTTCTTTCCAAATGCATAAAAAAAGCAGAAGTGATCGCATATGATGATCTGGGAACAGAGGCGATCAGACGCCTCGAGGTGGAGAAACTGCCCGTGATAGCCGTGATAGACAGTAGCGGGAAGGATCAGTATGCGACTGCGACCGATGATTGGAAACAATAAAATAACGAATTAGCAGATATTAGAAGCAGGAGTCAGGACAAAAAACTTGACAATTCTGCTTCTTTTTATTATAATCAATAATCATATGAAATCATACTAAAACAGTAGGAAATACTCAGAACACAAAGGAGGTGATCTGATGTGTGAAATATTTGGGCTTTCCGCGAGTGTTCCCCGTCAGATCACGCCGGAGCTCAAAGAGTTCTTTTCTCACAGTACGAAGCATCCGGATGGATGGGGGCTTATCGTGTTTGACGAGGAAAACCCGAGTGTGGAAAAAGAACCGCTCCCTGCTTACAGAAGCAGCTATCTGAAAGCCCGCTTGCAGGAGCCGATCAAAACGGGAAGGATGTTTGCTCATATCCGATTGGCTACCATCGGATCGATGACGAGAGCGAATACTCATCCATTTGTTGAGAAGGATTGTTCAGGCAGGCGATGGACACTTATACACAATGGGACCATTTTTGATTTCCCTAAACTGGGGAAATACGGAATCCTCCAAAGAGGGACTACAGACAGCGAGCGTATACTTCTTTATATACTTGAAGAGATAAAAAAAGAAACAGAACATAAGGGAGAAGCGCTTGATGCGTATGAGCGATTTGATGTCCTTGACCGCGTGATATACGACATGAGCGAAGGAAACAAATTGAATCTTCTAATCTATGATGAAGAGTTAATGTATGCGCATTATAATGCAGAGGGTACATTGTTTTTTAGAAGACAAAATGATGATATCATGATCGCTACTAAACCGGTTACTAATGAGGATTGGGAACCGTTTCCATTTACGACGCTGATGGCGTATAAGGACGGAAAAATGGTGATAGAAGGCACCAATCATGGACATATTTATACGGAAAATAAAACAGCAATGGACCAGTTACTTATGACATATTCAGAGTTGTAATTATCGACTGTTTTTATTATTTCAGAAGGGGTATCATAGGAAGCTATGATAGAAAAGGTGGAAACATGGATAAGAAAAAACTGAGAGAATGCTTGTATCAAAAATACATCACACCGACAGAGAGAAAAGGTGAGGATTATATCGGCATCGAGATCGAGATGCCGGTTGTTAATCTTTCGGGAGGTGCTACTGATTTTGCGGTAACCCAGAGTACAGCGGAAAAGTTCATCGAGCATTATAAACTGGAGCCCGCAGGCCGTGATGAGTATGGGCAGGTTTTCTCTGCGACTGATCCGGTAACAGGTGATAATCTGTCTTTCGACTGCTCGTACAACAATCTTGAGATATCATTCGGGAAAGAAAAAAGCCTTGAGGTGATCGACGGGAGATTCCGCGAGTATGTGACATTTTTAAATAACGAGCTCGGAAGATCCAATCATATGGTAACCGGTATGGGAATTAATCCTTTTTACAAAAACGTACGGAAGGATTTCCTTCCGGTGCCTCGTTACCAGATGCTGGAGGGATTTTTGAAGCGTTGTAAGGACTGGAAGATACCTATGTATTTTCACCCGTATCCTGATTTCGCTACCTATGCCAGTGCGTCGCAAGTGCAGCTCGATATAGAAAAGGATGTTCTGATCGAAACGATCCATGCATTTTCGATGCTTGAGCCGATAAAGGCAGTGCTCTTTTCCAATTCATGGATGGAGGATGAGCCTGAGCTTTTGTGTGTGCGCGATCGTTTCTGGGAGAACTCCACGCATGGTATAAATCCCCATAATATCGGGATGTATGACAGACGTCCGGAGACTATAGAGGAGTTACTCGATTATATATCTCGCACAAGCATATTTTGCACGATGCGGGATGGTCACTACATACATTTTAAACCGATACCGATCATTGATTATTTTGACATGGATCACGTGGTTGGCGAGTACTATGAGCACGGTGTTTATACTCCGTATACATTCAAGCCGGAACGAGAGGATATACAGTATCTGCGTACTTATAAATTCATCGATCTTACATTCAGAGGGACGATCGAATACAGGAGTGCATGCTGTCAGCCTTTTGACTCGGCGATGAGTGTTGCTGCGCTGCAGCTTGGATTAGCGGAACAGACTGAGGAGCTTTCCGAGCTGCTTGATAATGATAGATCCATATATCATCACGGATACTCCGACGCGGAGCTTCGTAACATATTAAACCAGCGAGAATGGCCCGAATTTATCGATAAAAAGGGTCTTAGAAATCTATGCCTTTCCATATTGGAGCTCGCAAAGAAAGGAATTGAAAAAAGAGACGATAAGGATGTGAAATACTTAGAGCCTCTGTTTGAAAGAGCAGATGCCCTTATGAGTCCGGCAAGACAGATGCTCGAGTCATTGGAGGCCGGGACACCGATCGAGGAATATGTGCGGTATTACGGAGGATTTCACTCATGAAGGATTATCGTTTACGTGATGATGATAAGGGTGTACGCGATCTCTGCGAGAAGGGACAGATAGGACTCGAGAGGGAGAGTCTGCGCATCACTGCAGACGGAAGAATGGCAAAGACACCGGATCCGTTTTATGACGAAAAATACATAGTGAAGGATTTCTGCGAGAATCAGACAGAGATTAATACTCCCGTCTGCAACAGTGTGGAAGAAGCGTTAAATGAGCTTGAAAAATACCACAGACTTATCGTAGAACGACTGAGCAGCCTGCCGGTAAAGGAGTACTTATGGCCATTTTCAAATCCTCCTTATATTGAAAATGAGGCAGACATACCTATCGCAAATTATACGGGAAAAGAACATTATAAACAGGTATACAGAGAGTATCTTTCCGAGAGATACGGAAGGTATAAAATGACATTCTCCGGTATACATTTTAATTACTCTTTTTCAGAAGAATTATTACATTACAATCATCAGTATTTTGATGAGATGAAATATGAGTCCTATAGGGATTATTTCTATTTGGAATTGGCGGCAAAGGCGCAGGCATATAACTGGGTGATAGTAGCTCTGACTGCTGCGAGTCCGCTTCTGGACAGCTCTTACGTTGAAAAGGGTGTTTATGGGAGAGATGTATTTAACGGTATGGGAAGTACGAGGTGCTCAGAGCTGGGATACTGGAATTATTTTACCCCGATACTTGATTATACTCATATCAGTAACTATGCGGAAAGTATTCTGTCATATATTGAAAAAGGATTGATAAGGTCAGCGGCGGAGTTGTATTTTCCGGTCAGACTCAAATCGTTCAGTGAGTATTCACCATGTTCTTTATGTGAGGACGGAGTCAGTCATATAGAGCTGAGGATGATAGATTTAAACCCGTTAACTCCTTATGGGATCGATAACAGAGACGTCAGATTTATTCAACTGTTTTTGGTTTGGCTGGCATTTTTACCATCTGTGGAAATGGGTGCAAAAGAGCAGGTCATGGCGATCCAAAACACTAAAAATGCGGCCAGATATGATCTGAAAACGGTAAATATAATGATGCCTGACGGAAGGTCACTGCATGCATCTGATGCCGTATACGAGATTCTCACAAAAATGGAGGGATTCTATGAGCGCATGGGCGATAAAGATACATTGAAGATAATAGATTATCAAAAAGAAAAAATGGTCGATCCTGATACGAGATATGCCTGGAGGATACGTAAGGAATTCGGGGATGGATTTGTCGAAAAAGGATTGGCACATGTAAAAAATAATACGGACTGAAGCGACTATGCCAGACTCGGATTACTTCGTAATCCTCGTTGGATAGTCGCCTTCACCTAAAAAAAAAGTATGGACTTACATGCAAGCATGCAGTCCATACTTTTATTATTTAGTCTCAGTCCGTCTTAACCAAAGTAACTTATTCCCAACATCCTGAAGATTCCTGATGACTGTAAAAACAGCAGGAAGAGGAATACAGGTGCAACAAACTTGATCATAATGGTAAACAGACCTTTTCGACCAAGCTTTTCTCCGTTAAGCTGACACTCATCAATAACGGTTTTCGGTGTCAGGATCCATCCGATAAGGATACAGGTCATGATGGCGACTATCGGCATCAGGACAGAATTACTGATATAGTCCATGACGTCGAGGATCTGACCGTTCTGTGTGTCTGACATGTTCGGAAGACGGAGCTCGAAATAAAGGATATTGTAACCGAAGCAAACAATTAAAGCGAGAACCATTCCGACCAAAGACTCGGATATCGTTGCTTTTTTACGGGACATATTGAACTTGTCAATAAGTGATGTAACGACAGCTTCGAGAATGGAGATCGCGCTCGTGATAGCTGCGAACAGTACCATCGCGAAGAACACCGCACCAACGATATTTCCGATCCATCCCATCTCAGCAAATACTTTCGGGAGGGATACAAACATAAGTGAAGGACCGGATGCCTGCATACCCTCAGAGCCCTGGAAGACATAAACTGCCGGGATGATCATGGTACCTGCAAGGAAAGCAACCGCCGTATCAAAGATCTCAATCTGGTTGATGGACTTTACAAGGTTCGCTTCTTTTTTTACGTAAGAACCATAAGCGATCATGATACCCATGGCGATACTCAGGGAGAAGAAAAGCTGTCCCATCGCATCGACTACGACCTGGATGAACTTCTGGAAGGTCATGCCGTCAAAGTTAGGTATGAACAGAACTTTCAGTCCATCAAGACCCGTGGTAGTTACACCGCTCTCATCCGTATGACTGATGAACATGGAGAATACAGCCACGCCGATGATCAAAACAAGAAGGACCGGCATCAGGATACGTGACGAAAGTTCGATACCCTTCTGTACACCGATATAGATGATCCCAGCTATGATGGCAAGGAATATGATCATATAAATGATCGGTTCAACTTCGCCTGTGATGAATCCGGTAAAGTAGCCATCCTCTGCCGCATCCATTCCGTGACCTGTTAAAAATGCCACGAAGTACTTCAACACCCAACCACCGATGTCACAGTAGTATGGGAGGATCAAAAATGGTACGACACAGGCAAGTATACCAAGTACTTTGGAGAACTTGCTTTTTTTGAGATGATCATACGCAGTGAGTGGGCCCTGATGGGTCTTTCGACCGATCGCAACCTCTGCAGTAAGAAGCGTGAATCCGAATGTGAGTGCCAGTACCAAATAAACGAGGAGAAAAATACCACCACCGTCTTTGGCAGCCAGATACGGAAAACGCCAGATGTTTCCGAGCCCTACGGCGCTACCTGCAGCCGCAAGCACGAAACCGAATCTTCCGGAAAAGGAGATTCTTCTTTCAGCCATTAGATACACCCTCTTTCTGATTGATTAAAAATGTCGGTAATACATATATCCGCAACCTGAAATAGTATACCACAATCATAAAGAGAGAACAAGAGAAAAATGCAAAAATCAGCCGATAAATCAGCCGTGAAGCGTATCTAAAAGGGCTTCTTTGAGCATACAATATCGTGATAAAAGCTGGTTCATTTTTGAAAGTGTCTTCGAAGACGCTTCGGATATTCCGTCTATATCGAGATAATACCTGGCAAACAGTTTCCAGAACTCTCGACAGATCGATGGATCGAGATCATATTTTTCTTTACAGTATCCGGGGTTATCGATCTCTATGGCAACCAATGAAGCATATAATGACTGCAGATCAAAGGTTGGGTGGCCATATCCGCAGTTAGCCATATCCATGAGAATAATCTCATCGTTAACAAGAAAAATCTTGTCAAGGCTCAGATCACCGTGAACAAATGTCTCCCTATCTTCTATGGTTTCAATCAGAGCATTTAACTGAAGCCAGTCATCATGATTAAGCTTATACTTTGCGAAAGCAAGCATCTCCTGATATCGACTTTTAATGGAAGGAAGCCTGTCCGGGAGAATTTTAATTTCATGTAATTCTTTTATTTGTAATGCTATTTGTTTTGCATAAGTATGAGCGGATTCAGGGTGTTTTCTCAGAAGAGAAGCGATGGAATCACCCGTTATCTCTTCGAATAATATTCCAAAACCATTATTGCATTTTACAATGGAAAAAGAAATGGGGGTGGGTACACCGCAAGCCATAGCTTTTTGCGACATGCCTATCTCTATTTCAACTTCTTCGAGAGTGATTTCCGGATTAAATGCCTTTACCATCATGCCGCCCTTAAGCGAATAGAGAGATCCGTTGATACATTTTGCGATAGGTACGCATCCATCAATATTGCATTGATGAAGCAATTTTGAAACATGAAAGATAGAGTCAAAACCGGTCATCTCCAGGATACTGTTTACATCCTTTGATACATTCTTCAAAGAGATCTGACCCTTTCCCCATTTTTTCTGGATCGTCAAAAATGATCGTAATCCGGAGCTGGAAATGTATTTAAGATTCTTTAGATCCAAATCCGGTCTGCAGTCCGGATTTTTCGCCATGATCTCGAGGATTTCATCCTTGATCTGCTGTGAGTTCGTTTCATTTATGCGTTCAGGCAACTCGATAAGAAGGTTGCCCTTGAAATAATCGTATGTCATAAAACTCCTCCATGTTGAAAACAAGGTACGCATTATACAAAAGGATTATAACATATCAGATCAAAAATGACAAGTAAATGCTTTAGAATACGTGGTTTTCAGCAACTTTGTGTTGACAAAGAGGGGAGAGTTTGGTAAAATAGTTCTTGCACTGGTCGGATGGACGACCAAAAGCGCCTAAATATGGCGCTTTGCACAACTGAATAAACCTAAAGAATTCAGGTATTTGGAGAAGTACTCAAGTGGCTGAAGAGGCGCCCCTGCTAAGGGTGTAGGTCGGGTGACCGGCGCGAGGGTTCAAATCCCTCCTTCTCCGTATAAAAATAGAAGGCCACAGGCCTTCTATTTTTATATTGAAAAGTTGGGATTCTGTGTGCCTGAGAGTCCGCTCGGGAAAGAATGCGTCAGCATTCTTTCGGTAAACCGGCGAAGCCGGTTTACTCGCGAGAGGTTCAAATCCCTTGAGATTATATTGTATAATGAAGGCGTTGTGAGCATAAAGGTAACAACAATGAGAGTAAAGGGGTTTAAACATGACTAATGAACTTATTATTTACAAAACAGAAGATGACGTAGTTTCCGTTGATGTGCAGTTTGACTTTGATAATGAAACGGTTTGGCTTTCAGCCAATCAAATGGCAGAGTTGTTTGAACGAGATGAAACAAATATCCGAAAGCATATAAATAACGTATTTGATGAAGGAGAACTGATTCGAGAGAACAACACGCAAAAAATGCGTGTTGATGGAGTCAAGCAACCTGTGGCATTTTATAACTTAGATGTTATCATATCCGTGGGATATCGGGTTAAGTCCTTAAGGGGAACTCAGTTTCGTCAATGGGCTACGCGGCGACTGAATGAATACATCCGAAAAGGGTTCACAATAGACGATGAACGTCTGAAAGATCTTGGAGGTGGTGGGTACTTCAAGGAACTTCTCGAACGAATTCGAGATATCCGAGCTTCTGAAAAAGTGTTCTATCGTCAGGTACTTGACATTTTTGCAACCAGTATAGATTATGATCCATCTGCTGAAGTGGCGGTTCAGTTTTTCAAAAAGGTTCAGAATAAGATTCATTTTGCTGTACATGGTGAAACCGCCGCTGAGGTAATCTATCATAGAGCAGACGCTGAAAAAGAGTATATGGGTTTGACATCATTCCGGGGAAACAGGCCTCATTTAAGAGATACTGAAATAGCTAAGAATTACCTAAATGATGAGGAATTAC
>CAMVOY010000034.1 GCA_947169235.1 uncultured Lachnospiraceae bacterium
GGTAGATAGGTCCGAGGTGGAAGTACAGTAATGTATGCAGCTGACGGATACTAATCGATCGAAGGCTTGACCTTTTGGTTGTTTTTCTTGGATTTGTAATATGTAGTTTTCAGGGAACGTGTTTCCTGAACACAGAGTTGTCTGGACTTTTGCCGAAGGCAAAAGTTCGGAAACACAGAGAAACGTGTTTCCTTGGCCCGGTGGCTCAGTTGGTTAGAGCGCCGCCCTGTCACGGCGGAGGTCGTGGGTTCGACTCCCATCCGGGTCGTTTCGAATTAGTAACGACGTGAGCTTGTATGTCGATGCTTCGCATCGACATCCCGCGCTAACGCTCGGGTGTCCTTCGAAACACATATGTTTAGACGAGTGAACTCGTCACACAATGTGTTTCTCCGTACATCGCTCACTACTAGTTCACGAGGAGTCTTAGCTCAGCTGGGAGAGCATCTGCCTTACAAGCAGAGGGTCATAGGTTCGAGCCCTATAGGCTCCACTTTGTGGATATATTATCCCAAGCCGACGTGGCTCAATTGGCAGAGCAGCTGATTTGTAATCAGCAGGTTATCGGTTCGAGTCCGATCGTCGGCTTTTAAACATTTTAATATGTTTTGGGCGGATTCCCGAGTGGCCAAAGGGGGCAGACTGTAAATCTGTTAGCTACGCTTTCGAAGGTTCGAATCCTTCTCCGCCCATTGTGCTTTCCGCAGGAAAGCGGCATGGCTCGGCGAAGCCGAGACATTCTGTCGCGGGGTAGAGCAGTCAGGCAGCTCGTCGGGCTCATAACCCGAAGGTCGTAGGTTCAAATCCTGCCCCCGCAATTATATGCCCTGGTAGCTCAGTTGGTAGAGCAGAGGACTGAAAATCCTTGTGTCGCTGGTTCGATTCCGGCTCGAGGCATAAAAAAGCCAGTGCAGTTGCGCTGGCTTTTTTTAAATATCTTGTACCCATTTTGAAATTTCATTTGTTTTTATAAGTAGGAGGATGTCATGATTGCATGCTTGATGATGGATCTGGAGACAGATCAGGACAGGGTTGAGTTTCGGACGCTGTATGAAAAGACAGTCGTCAGATTCTTGACTATTGCAAAAAGCATCCTTCACAATCAGGAGGACGCAGAGGAAACAGTCCATGATGTTTATACAGATTGGATGAAAAACTATGCTGTATATAAAAAGAAACCGTTTAATGAGATGGAAGCGCTTGGTGTGGTTATGGTGAGAAATAAGGCGATAAATCTACGCAACCGTAAAGAAAAGTATATGGAGGATACTACGGACGATGTTGATATCCTTTCAAAAAAAGCGACGGATGAGGATGAAAGCATGTTGGATGGTATAGTAAGGCAGGAAACCATCGGAGAAGTTAAAAAAGCGATAAGAGGTCTCACTGAGGACGAACAGGCACTTTTAAAGCTTCGATATGAGCTTGAGATGAGCATTCGTGAGATATCAAATATACTTCATATCAAGGAAAATACAGTAAAAGTAAAGCTGCAAAGGATAAGAAAAAAGCTGTATGTTGAATTGAAGGAAGTACCGGGCATAGCAGGTTGAGAGAGTGCTCGTCATGGAGGATTACTATGATGGAAAGTGAAGATGTGATCAAGCAGGCAGTTCATGAGCTGTTTCTTGAGGAAAAGGATGAATACGAGTCTTATGAGCAGATGTATGGTACGGAGACCCCGTCTGCTGCATTTTCCATGCAAATGAACAGAGAAATCCGAAGATTTGAGATTCGGTATGGATTTAATAGTACGATAAAGAGAATAGCAGCGGTATTTGCAATAATCATTGCCGGATATCTTATGCTTTTTCTTATAAATGAGGATATACGGGCATACACGATACAGTTTATCAGAACGCATCTTTCCGGAGGGTTCATATCATATGTTATACCGAGGAATGATGATGAAAGGAAGGCGGTTGGAATTGAAACGGATTATGTCCCGGAAGGATTCGAGCTTGAAAGCAAAGCATTTCATTATAGCAACGGAGATATAATGTTTGTTTCAAATGATGAAACAAAAAGCTGTACAATGGATATTATATATCTATCAAATCCGCAAAAAGAAAGCAACGGAATAGATAACGAGCATAGTATACGTGAAAGTGGTGTTTTAGAGGATGGAACGCCTTGTGATATATATAGGAGCTTCACTGAAGGATACAACAGCTTTGTGATATGGAAGGAAGGATCGGTTTTATTGACTGCTTGTATGGATGACTATTTGGAGGGATGGGAAGTGGATGAACTTTTGAAAGTAGCAAATCATGTTAAAGTTATATACGATGAGTAAAAAAAATATATATTTTTGTACCCATTTTGTATTCTCATTTGTTTTTATTATTAGAGAGATTCTTCAATCTGTTCATACGCCATATGTAATTATTGATTTGAATTTTGAAAATGGAAAGGCATTTTGCTCCTCATATATCAAGAGTGAGGATAATGATTCTTCCATTTCAGGCAACCTTGTGTTATCAAAGATGACAGATACCGGCGCTCAGGCAGTAAAAACGTGGTCATTTTCATCTCGGGGCAAAATACTGGATGTTGTCAAATCGACAGCGGTAACAAGAGGAAAATATCGTCTGGTCTTATCTGCAACCGTTACCAGTAACGGCAAGAGAGATCCGATCATGCGTACGGTATATGCGAATTACTGACGAAACAAAATTTTTAAAAAAACTTGTCCCCAAAACATGTTTTCGTTCGTTATAGTAAGTAGAGGGGTATGTAAAAGGGAGGTGACAACAAAACTAAATGGAAAGAAGCGATATACTATATTAATGATTAAGAACAAAAAAGGTTAGCGAAAGCAATTTGAGACTCTCTGGACAAGAAAAAAGCAGAACAGTTAACACAACAAGTAGTTTGGTGACATATTTGAAACATGTTATACAGTGCTACAGGAGAATTAAGATGATATCGAGAATCAAGCATAATATGAACTTGTTAGCTATACTTGTAATAATCGCATTGCTGTCTGCTTGCGGACAAAAAGATGATGCTTCAAACACCGAAATTACATCTATTCCAAACCAAAAAGAAATAGAATCAAGAGATGATGATGAAGGTTCATATTGTCCACAAATAAAATATAACGGGAAGATATATTGGGCTTATGGAGGATGGCAAAAGGATTTTGGAGAAACATATGACTGCTCTAAATTAAATATTATTGGGAAAATTGAGAGTTGTACAGATGTCTTCAGGTGGCTCACGGAAGAAGACCCTGATTATACAACAAATATGTCGGAATTGATCGGATCAACTCTTTACGAAAAGGAAAATGGGGATATCGTAGTTATCACTCCGTGGGGCGGAGATTTTTATGAAATAAGGTGATTCTGAATTCTATGATAAAACTACGCCGGGCAGATCACGTGGATCAACCCGGCGTAAGTAGTTTGTCTCCTAAATGATATTTGTCCAAAAAACCTCTTTTCGTTCGTTATTATATATAGAAGGCTTAAAAAAAGGTGCTTTTCAAAAACATTTCATTCTACATGTTTACTTAATCAGGCTTGTAATCCAGTTCATTATCTTTCTGGTACCTCTTAATCGTATTTGCGTTTTTCTGTTCCAGTTTCGAGAGTTTTCCATCAAATTCATAATCGGGAACATACCAATAACAAGATGAAAAATAATCATTTAATTCTTGGGATTCAAAAACATAGCCGTGGCGTGCATACAACTCATTCCTAGCATATGTTAATTCTTGCGCTGACATTCCATATAAATCTTCCTCAGTGATTCTCTCCGTATCACTGTTCGGAAGGAGGAAACCGCTTGAATCATCATAATCTGTTCCGTCAGATATATCATCCTCTTCTCCGGGTTTAACAGCACCTGCATACAAATCTATTGCTCTGTGAAGGAATTCGGAGTATTCCTTCACACTCTGTTTCTTTCCGTCATACAAAATTTCGGTTGAACCATTTTCAGGGTCAGTCGGATCGACAGTTACACGTAATACGACCTTCCTTTCCTTTAATTCTGCTGTCGTTTCTGTTCCGCTACATTCTGCAATTACATTTTTCCCTTTTACACTATAATCCCATTCAATATCAGCAAGATACCTTTCTAATACGTCTTCCAATGTTAATCTTGGATAATCACTGGTTGGAATAGACTTCTTAAAAGAATCCATTATGCTATTCGCAACAGTATCGTCAATGCTTGACTGTTTTGAATCATCTTCCTCGAATTCATCTGAATCTTTATCTTCCTCAGATTTACCACCTTCCCCAGTTTCTTTACTTTTTTTAACATTCTTAACCGTATCCTCTGGAAAAATACTAAAATCATACTGTTTATTATCGGAAGTATTTGTCAATGTAATCTTCAGATTTGGATAGTCTTCCGGATCATCAATCCCTACTTCAAATTTGAACACAGTTCCATCTTTTGATCTAAACTGCTGTTCAATGTCATTATAATTATCCTTACTATCCATCTCATCTTTTTCTTCCGATTCGCCGGTCAAAAGATTAATCCCAAATATCTGGTTAGGATCATTGGATAAATAATAATACATCCACCCGGGATCACTCTTAGGAAAACTGTATATCAGATTAGTATCACTACCTTTTTTCTCGCTGTAATCAAAAATCGTGTCTATTACCTTATTCTTAAGATTAAACCCGCACACACAACTGATATTGATATAGTGAACAAAAATATAATCACCATTCCAAGCATTTACATCATATATGCCATCATACGATAAAATCTTATCAATGAGAGTTTGATCCACATTCTTAATGGCATTCATATCTGAATAATTGATAATCTCTTCATCTGTATAACTTGATTGCATATAATCCTTATGATGCATGAACAATCCACCCGCAACAATAAGTGCAACTGCGATAACCGTACCGATTATTATAGCGGCGCTTTGTTTTGAAATACCAAGTCCAAATCCAACTACTCCGAGAATAATTGCCGCAATCCACCAGTAATATAATGTTACCCCAGTCAATACCAAGGAAAAAAACACATTGATTGCCATTCTATGTGTGAAAGCAGTAAAGCTTTTCATGTACACACCGTGCAATACTATCGACACCGCAACAAGAAAAATGAAAAACCAAATGATAACACCCGTTGATCCAATAGCAAAATTCATATTCTCTTCTCCTCAAATAGTATTCTTGCCTCACTTCATCTTCTCAATTCATTTTATCTTTGACATTTACTGAATGTCACTAATCTGATTATATCATTTATCCTTATACTTGACAAGCACTAAATGCCAATATTGATTATTCAAGCATCATCAATATCTTGCAATCGCTGAGGAGGCGACCATATGTACAAAAACAAAGCAGAATCCGGAAGAAACAACCTGTCAGGGAGGAATATTTCCCGTTTGAGAAAAGCCATGGTTCCAAAGACATCCCAGCGAACACTCGCCGAAAAGATGCAACTTGCCGGAATCGATATAGACAAAAACGCCATCCAGCGTATTGAATCCGGACAGCGTTTTATTACGGATATAGAATTGAAAGTATTTGCAGAAGTGTTACACGTTACCTACGACGAGTTACTTAATTAATCTTGACGGAAAAATCGCTCAAAGGAAGGAGATGAAAAAATGGATCATCTCACCGAGAATGGTTTTGTGGATTCCCATGGTTGTTTATATAAACCATTTTGCAATAGAACCGATTGTTCGTGCGGCTGAGGACATGTCAGCAAAAACGGGCTATCTGTGTAGACCGAATCTGTTTGAAGGCTTTATTGCAATGGGCACAAGCGGACTCCTGCTCATGATACTTCCGTTGATGCTTTTGGTGTTGCTGTCAGATTTTCCAAACACAGAATATGGAAGTGTTTTTTTGATACATAGAATTGGAAGACGTGATTGGATCATAGGGCAAATCATTTTTTTTGTTATGGCATCAGTATTCTTTATAGTGATAATCGGACTGATCTCAACGTCTTTGTTGATAGGCAGAAGTGAGCTGAGTTTTTCGTGGAGCGTAGTTGTAACAAAATATGGGAGTGTTTTTCCTGATAGATATGGGGATACTTTTTCACTGCTTCTACCAAAGCAGTTGTATAATCAGATGACGCCCTTAGAGTCAGTATTACATACATACCTGTTGCTTTTGTTGTATTCCTGCCTTATTGGTGGAATACTGTTATTGTCCAAGATGATCTACCAAAAAAAAGCAGGGGTTGTTGTTGCATCAATTATAATAATACTTGGTGCGGTTTTTTGCTCTTTTCGATCCGACCCAATGTGGGTTTTTCCGATGTCACACTCTGTAGTCTGGTTACACTACACAGAATATCTGAGAGAAGAAGTCTTACCACTCTACATTTCATACATTTATATGGTTATATGTAATCTTGCGTTATACATAACTTCATATGTTTTTGGGGTCAGATACCAATTTAGAGATATGGAAGGTATATAACTGTCGTGCATCATACGGTCGTTATTATCTGAGGAACGAAGGAAGGAAAGAACTCATATGGAAAACAAAAGATCGATAATAGATATCAGGGATGTTTCTTTGACAATACGTAAAACGCTGATATTAGATAGGGTTACGCACTCTTTTTCAGAGGGTGGAATACATGGACTTGTAGGACGAAATGGGTCAGGAAAGACTATGCTTATGAAGTGTATATGCGGCTTTGTGCGAGTAAGTAAAGGCGAAATTCGGGTCAGAGACAGAGACTTGGACTCGCGCAGGCGATCATGGAAGATCCTTCTATATTGATACTTGATGAGCCGTTTAATGGGTTGGATCGAGAAGGTGTTGAAGATATGCGAAGATATTTGCTCGATCTGAGAGACAAGGGTAAGACTATTCTAGTGTCATCGCACTCGGAAGAGGATATACGCGTATTATGTGATGATGTTGTTGAGATGGACAAGGGGCGCGTGATTTCAGGGCAATAAGGATAAAGACGAGAGACTCTCCTTTTGGGGAGTCTCTTATCGTATAGTCAAACACCGATCGACATATGATGATTTTTTGAATTGCCAATCTGTTGACAAAGTATTATAATATCATATAGTGCGAAGATTCGTAAATATACAGATTTTATCCCATTATTGGGTGGAGGTTTTTACATATGAAAAGAAGAAAGCAAACAGCTGCGCTGATGATCGCTGTACTCTTTTTGAGTATGATGGGGCAGTCAATGATAAACAGTGGCAGTATCGCATTGGCGGATGAGGTTAACACAACCGCAGCGCCCGATTATTCATCTACACCACTGATCGAAGCAACACAGCCCGCGGAATCGACCCCGACGCCGGCGGTCACGGAGACACCTTTGGTCACGGAGTCACCCACGCCCACGCCGATACCGACGCCTATAATACCCGTGACAGGTATCTCGACACAGTATACGTTAAAGAGCATCTATGCCGACAAGGTTGTCAGTAAAAAGACCAAGCTTGCACTTTCCGGAACCTATGAGCTGTGGGTTGGTGACAAGATGACACTCAGTGTTTCCGTAACACCTGATACAGCCTCTGATAAAACCATAAACTATGTAAGCAGCAATACCAAAGTCGCCACGGTTTCAGAGAAGGGAGTAGTTACGGTCAAGGGTATGGGAGATACGACCATAACCATCAGCTCACTCACGAATCCGGAGATCAACCAATGCTTTAACATCCATTGTTACAAGAACAAGATCAATGTAGTAACGGATATGGGTGCCAAGCCGGATGACGGAGCAAGTGACCTTACACCAATTAAAAAAGCCCTGACACAGGGACAATACATGCTTCCGGGAGATAACTTAAGTATTACCATCCCCGAAGGAACATATGATATAGATGGTTCACTACCGGCTTATTCAAACACGTCACTCACGCTGGCTGAAAACACCATTATCAAACGAGCCGCAACCGCCGGTAGTAAGGTCATGTTAAAAAGCCACACCTTCGAGGAAATAGGAGGATATGGCCAGATAGAAAACTTTACCATGAGCGGTGGAGTATGGGACGGAAACGCGGACGGTAGTGCGACGTCAGACCTGCTTTATTTCGGACATGGTAAAAACATAACCATATCGGACACGAAGGTTATGAACACATGTGGAGAGCACCTCATTGAGTTCGCGGGTATTGATTCTTCCACTATCAAAAATGTCAAGCTCTCCGGCTTTGTCGTTCCGAAAGATGGTACAGCATATACCCCCAAAAAAGAAGCGATACAGCTTGACTATTGTTCCTCGTCAAGTGCTCCGGCGATGAAACCTGGTGACTATACCCCGAGCCAAAACATAACCATCACCGGATGCTCCATATCAAATTATATGTGCGGGATTGGAGCGCATGGTTACTCGCCTGATACTTATCTTGACAGTATCAATATCATCAACAATACCTTTACCGACATTACAAATGTATGTATAGATTCTATGAACTTCACAAATCTGAATGTAGAGAATAACACGGTAAATGGATTCAACGAGTTTGTTTTTGCGTATTTATCAGATGGTACGATAAAAAATAATACAGTTAAAAACCGTACATTTACCGGACTTATAAAAAAGCCACTGAACACATCTAATGGAATAGAGCTTTTGGATTCATCATTTACCATTACGGCAAACACTCTGGATGGTCAGCTTGCAAATGGTATTTATGTAGGAACTGATTCAGAAGCGGTCGTTACAAAAAACAAGATCAAAAACAGCAAAAAGTACGCTATCTACACGAACAATGCAACGGCCACCTACAAAAAGAACACCCTTTCGAGCGCCAAAAAAGGTGCATTCCATACGGATAAGGATTCGACGATTACTTTCTCCGATGATATAAGGGCTTATTATGTTGCTCTTGAGAAAGAGTATCCCTACACGGGGAAAAAGATAAAACCTGTTGATGCTATCCCGGGACTGAAGAAAAAGTATTATAAAATATCCTATAAAAATAACAAGAAAAAGGGTACCGCAACAGTAATAATAAAAGGGAAAAATAAGGTCAAAAAGACAAACAAATTAACCTTCCAAATCGTGTAGACAATGGCCGTCGAGCTTAAACCCCGAAACAGCCACAGCAATCGCTGTGGCTGTTTTTCTTGCATTATTGTTGTAGATGTGCTATAATTATAAACATAAGGGAACTATACTTGGCAGAGAACCGCATATGCCCAGGCTTTGAAAAAAACGATTGACAAATTATGGAGTAGCGATGATAATCTTTACAGACAGACAGACAGACAGACAGACAGACAGACAGACAGACAGACAGACAGACAGGGGTAATTAACCCCTCTTTAGTGTATATAAAACTAGAAACTAGTCAGACTCGTATGCTTGTGGCATAGGGTCTGCTTTTTTATTTCAATTAGGAGGTATATATAATGAAAATGAAGTCAAAACAAAACAAGATGCTTGCAGTAATCCTGACGTTGTCATTGGTTCTGGGATTTGTTGGGATGAACGGAATGGAAAGAACGTATGCGGCAAAGAAAAAGGAGCCGGATCTCGTGATCAACAGCATGCGTGATCTGAATGACTTTTCAAATTTGGTAAGTAACGGTAATTCATTTGCGGGAAAGCTGGTAGTTCTAAATACAGATATAGATTACCAGGGGATCGTTACCGGCGGTTTCTCGAGAATAGGAGGCTCCTTTTCAGGAACATTTGAGGGAGCAGGTCACACGATATCCGGGATCAATCTTGTTCAAGAAAGCAATTGTGCACTATTTAATATAATTAAATCGGGTGGAATCGTTAGAAATCTTAGATTGAGCTCTTCGATAATGCAATCCTCGAAAAATAATACAGGAGGTATTGCATTTGAAAATGAAGGGACAATTCTAAACTGTGGTGTTGTGAATTGTGAATTAACAAGCATAGATGATCACGCAGGCGGAGTTGTATTATATAATTACGGAACTGTACAGAATTGTTATTCGGTGAATAACAAAATAAAGGGATATAGTGGCGCGGGTGGCGTTGCAGAGGACAATTATGGACTAGTTGTAAATTCATGCAACTCCTCTGAAGTCGTCAAATCTACAAGTGCGTCTTATGGATATTCCGGAGGTGTTGTTGGATGGAATGATGGAGGAACAATAGAGAATTGTTTTAATATCGGAATCACAACCGCAAATGGTGATATCAGTGCAATTGGAGGCATAGCCGGGAAAGTATATGGTAGCGCAGTGGTGTCAAACAGTTACACTTCAGAGGATTCTGCGGAACATAGGATTGGTGATCTAGCAGAGAACTCAAGGGAGTTGAATTGTGAGTTTTATTCACGTAGTGAGATGACATCGAGCTCGTTTGTTGAGAAGTTGAACAATAATCGCGGTTATAACGCAGACACATGGTCCGAGTGGGTGCTGTCAAATGAATATGGATTAGCGATCCCGAAGTTTCCCGGGGAGATAGATGCAGGAAATATGTCTACTCCGACTCCGGATCCGACAGCCACACCTACGCCTACCGCTACGCCGACTCCAACAGCCACACCGATACCAAGTGTGACACCAAATCCAACAGAGGAACCTGCCCCGAGTCTTTATCCAAATCCTATGACGGTCAAGGGAAAAACGCTGACTGTCAGCGCAAAGACATTAAAGAAGAAATCGGTAACAGTAAGTGTTAGAAAAGCACTGAAGGTGGAAAACCCTGTTGGAAAGGTAACATATTATAAGACTTCCGGAAACAGCAGAATAAAGATAGCAAAAAAAACCGGAAGGATCACTATTAAAAAGGGATTAAAAAAGGGAAAGTATGGTGTCGTGGTACACGTGTACGCTGCAGGAACAAGCGAATTTGCAGGAAGCACGGTAGGATTAATGTTTACAGTAAAAGTAAAGTAAGTTGGGAGGATTCTTAATAATATGACAATGAAAAAAAGAATTGCGGCTGTAGCATTAGCCTTGATAGTTGGTTTCTGTATGGTCGCTCCAACAAAGATTTCGCATGGTAAAAGTACTGATGCTGAAAAAGCACTTGCAAATGCTCTGGCTTCCGGAAAAATAGACTATAACAAGTATATGAATTATAACATTGCGGATTTTGATGGTGATGGAAATAAGGATTTATTCTTGGCAACGGACGGACAAGCATATATTTATTCATATGTATCAGGTGCGGTTAAGCAAATCCTGAAACCATTTAGCGTTGAGTATGTATTAGCTTATGATTCGAAAAAGAAAGTATTCTGGATGTGGGGCGATGGAGATGGCGGCTGGTGTTATGCGTATAAGTTGAAAAACAATAAGCTTACCTTATCTTGTAAGTATGTATGTAGATGGAAAGGGGGCAAAATAGTTTTTGAATATAAGAAAAAAGGACATAAAACAAAAAGAATCTCAAAGAAGAAGTACATGTCAGCTTGTAAATATGCAGAAAAATGGTATAAACAAACAAGTAAGAAAAATATAATAAAAATGCTTGATCCGGAGGAATCGAATCCTAGCGCATCTGAAGATGGTGTGTATACTATAGACGCTAGCGTGATAGATAATTACGGACAGGATGGTAACAGTTTCTATGTTGAAGCAGTGGATGGATGGGAATTCGGTAAAAGACCTTATTGTGGATGGGGAGAAGCAACAAAAGCGTCTAAAGATACGGGGCTAAAGTACATAAGCTTTGAGATGGACGATGATTGTATTTATACCCAACATAACGTTGATTCCACAGATGATGAATATGATGAGATTTCTTATGAGGAATTCTCATCATACATCAGTGATGCTCAGCAATATAGTGTTAATTTTGGAGTAGAGATATATGTTATAGACGGAAAGATATATCGATTAGGGATTCAATGCTCGTGATTGGTGGATGATTATTAATAAGAGATAGGGAGGTGGTAAAATGATCCAAAAAACAAAGAGGATTAAATCACAATTAATTGCGTGGCACTTCTTTTAGGAGTATTGGCGCAGGGTGCGCCTGCTACTTACGCCAAGATATCAAAGCGAGAGGTTTATAAGAAGTATATTTCTGCGATAGAGCGTGGAAAGATAAAAGTAACCAAAAAAGGATCTGACTACAACTATGACTTTGGGTGTTGTGATATTAATGGTGACGGAATAGATGAACTGTTTTGTGGTCATAAAGTCTGGACGGTAAAAAACGGCAAAGTGAAAAAGCTATTTACTTTCCCAAAGGTAAAAGGATTATCTCAGGGGAGATGGTGGACTATCAATAAGTCAAAAAAAACTCTGATAAACACAAATACGTCGGGTTTTGATTGTTTATATGTGTGGAAGATTAAAAGCGGAAAACCAAAGCGCATCTTAGCTGCCTTTCAAGATCATGATATGAATAGGACAACGTTTGTCCTGAAAAAAGGGAAGAAAATAAGCATATCTTTGGATACATATGGCAAGTATGAAAGAAAGATGTTTAAAGGAAAAACATATAATTTGGGACTCTATTCTAAGAAACAAGCTATTAAAGAGTTAAAAACTATGGCAGGTTTGTTATGAGATTAGATTTTGATAAGATCTGAAAGAAGTTTTCATCCGGATCACTGCATGACAAACATACGATAGGTCTTAATCCTGTTGTGTTAGCATTGCATTGTAAGAAAGAAACATTGCAAAGGAGGAATTAGATATGCGTAGAGTAAAGAAAATGACAATGATTGCATTTTTAGTGTTGGTACTTGTTGGTCCGTTGGTGAGTTCAGCTGTGAGTTTTGTTCCAGATACACTCACTACTACGTCGCAAGCCAAGAGCGTCAAGTACACAAAGAAGAAAGCGATGAAAAAACTGGAAAAATGGTTAAAGAAGAAGAAAAAGGAATATGAATATATTGACTACAAAAAAAATCAGCAAATATTCAAAAAAAAATATGTTTTCCTAGTTGTAATTACCGGTCCTAAGCATTGGTACCCAGAGGGGTATTATGCTGTCGACAAGTACACTGGAGCAATCACGAATATAACCGATGAGATTGATTGGTCCATACTTGGAGATTGATTCCCGGATTTGAGTGAGAGCATCTTATCAATTTAAAAAGTATCACGAAAAAATCTGGCCCACCCCCCGCTTCAAAACTGAGGGGTGGGTTAGTTTTATTTGTCAATCGGCATAAACATCGCTCCATAAGCATCGGCGCTCCCGATGAGATAGCTATTTTGCGGTTTTTCTTGCCATTTTTCCGTATTTATGGTAAACTGACATATAAACGAGGCGCTGAAAAGAGGCGTTAACGAGGGAGGTGATCCACGTGAGTGAGTACTATCTGATGAATAAAGACAAAAAGCTTCTGTTGTTCAAGGTGGAGGTTGATTCGATTGGTGTACATAGAGTAAAAGAGGTAGAAAGATACGTGGATGAAAACATGCTTCCTCCGCGGTTTTCTGATATTGATGCATGGCTTGACAGACGCAACTACGCTAAGCATAAGGGTCACCTCGAGAAATGGTTGAAAGAATGGGGCCTGGATAACCCGGTTGGTTTTATCGAGTTGACACACGCTTTGAGTCTGAATGATTCACTTTGGGTAAAGCCTGTTGATTCGGATCTTGAGTGGGATAAGATAAATCTTTACAAAAATGAGTTTACGGACGTAGTGTCAAAGACTGCTTTTGAAAAGGGACTACATGGTCTGAAGCTTTCTTCGACTTCTCCGGAGTTTACATCGGAGGGATCATTTGAAAAATGTTGGATTCAGGAGCCGGATGGTGTTTTTCTTTATAAAAAAGGAGCTTCCGGGGCGGCAAACTATGGCTTAGAGATGTATTCAGAGTACTATTCTTCGCAGTATGCATCTGTGATATGTGATGATTATGTATCATATGATTTGGTTGATTTTAAGGGGAGTATCGTATCCCGGTGCAAGATGTTCACGTCCGAGGATGAGGGATTTGTGCCCATATATAAATACCTGAATTCGGATAAGAATTACTATTATGACGAGATTCTCGAGTTCATATCGCCGCTTGGATTTGAAGACGATTTTCGTCGGATGATCGTTCTTGATTCGGTGATTTTTAATACGGACAGGCATTTTGGGAACTTCGGATTCATCGTTGACAATGATACATTTGAGATAAAGCGGTTTGCGCCGGTATTTGATCACAACATGGCATTTATGTCCAGAGCCATGATGTCAGATTTGAAGCCGGGTTCTAAATATATCGAGGATATGACACATGTGATTGGAGGAAAAATGCTCCCGGTCGGAAAGGCTCTCGCCAACGATGACTGCAGGGCACGGCTAAGAGAGCTACTTGATCAGCCGATTCTGCTCCATCAGACCTACAATCTTCCAAAAGAAAGGACAGATTTCCTTGATAAGGCGGTACAGGAGCAAATAAAAGGAATACTTGACAGATAAAAGAGGAGGAAAAAACTATGGATCGATCCATGGTAGAAGAAAAGCTAAAAAAGTATGGACAGGAACATGTCCTTAAGTATTATGATGAGCTGGATGGAGAGGCTCAAAAAGCGCTTTTAAAGCAGATAGAAGAGACGGATTTTTCTGTTCTGTCACATCTTGATGATGCTAAACGAGGCGACGAGAGAGGGCAGTTTGCACCCCTCGCAGCCATGCAGAGGGATGAAATAATTCGTCGCGAAAAGGAGTTTCATGATGCCGGAGTAAAGGCAATACAACAAGGGAAAACTGCCGCGCTTCTTTTAGCAGGCGGTATGGGAACGAGACTCGGTTCTGACAATCCCAAAGGAATGTACGATATAGGGATAACAAAAGAAGTATTCATTTTCCAGCGATTGATAGAGAACCTGCTTGATGTGGTAAATGAGACCGGTACCTGGATCAGGCTTTTCATCATGACAAGTGAGAAGAACCATGAGGCATCCGTGGCATTTTTAAAAGAGAAAAAGTTTTTCGGATATAAAGAAGACTACGTGGTATTTTTCAAGCAGGATATGGCGCCGGCGTGCGACTACGAGGGCAAGTTCTACATGGAGGAAAAGGGACGGATTTCCACTTCTCCAAACGGAAACGCTGGATGGTATTCATCAATGGTACGCGCCGGGCTTGACCGGATTCTGACAGATGAGGGCATCGAGTGGATAAATATATTTGGTGTTGACAATGTACTTCAGCGCATCTGCGATCCGTGCTTCGTCGGTGCGACCGTGTTATCGGGTGTATCGGTTGGTGCAAAGGTGGTCAAAAAAGCGGCGCCTGACGAGAAGGTAGGGGTGATGTGCCTTGAGGACGGAAAGCCGTCTATCGTCGAGTATTACGAGCTTTCTCGCGAGATGATGGATGCGAAAGACGAAAACGGAGACCCCGCATACAACTACGGAGTGATCCTCAATTATCTGTTCCATGTGCCCGAGCTTAAGGCTGTTACGGATGACAGGATGCCACTTCATGTGGTCGAGAAAAAGATCACATATGTTGATAATAATGGAATCGTCGTTAAACCGGATGAGCCGAACGGCTACAAATTTGAGCAGCTGGTACTCGATATGATCCACCAGCTTGATACATGTCTTCCGTATGAGGTTATAAGGGAGAACGAGTTCGCTCCCATCAAAAATGCGACGGGAGTCGATTCTGTCGAGTCGGCGAGAGAACTCTGTAAGAAAAACGGTATTGAGTTATAATTAATCAGAAAGAAGAGGATATATACTTTTGTTAGGAGTTTGGACTATCATACTTGCTACGGTTGCGATCGCCGTTACGATCGGAACGATCTATCTGGCCGCGTCTGTCGGACGATTTGGTGGAGTAAGAAAACTGTCACGGGATAAAACGTGGCTTCGCAGACTGATCTCTGTCGGGATCATTCTGGTGTGTCATTTCATACTGTTTTTCGTGATCGGTGAGGTCAGTACGATCATAGTTCTTTTGCATGTCGTGGCATTTTTTCTGATAATGGGAGGCGTAACACGCATCATCAAAAAGATCAGAAAAAAAGAGTTTAAATACTATTGGCAGGGTTGGAGTGCCATCGCGGTATCTGTTGTATATCTCAGCGTGGCATTTTTCCTGTGCGCAAATGTTTGGCAGATCGATTACAACCTCACTACAGACAAGCACATCGGGAATCTGAAGATAGCTCTGTTTGCGGATTCGCACGTAGGTGTGACCTTCGATGGCAAAGGTTTTGAGAAGCATATGGAGACCATAATGGAGCAGAATCCCGATATTGTACTGATCGCGGGGGATTATGTGGACGACGATACGAGCAGGGAGGATATGATCGACTCCTGCGCAGCGCTTGGACGTATGCATCCGAAGTATGGGGTGTGGTATGCCTATGGCAATCATGACAAGGGTTACTACAGAACGCCGGAGAGCGATTTCACTGCCGATGATCTCGAGAAGGAGCTTTTGAAAAATGGCGTGCACGTCATGAAGGATGATGTGGAGATCGTGGATAATCTTTGTATAGTGGGAAGAAAAGACAAATCAATAGACCGCGACAGAAAGGAGCTTTCAGAGCTGCTTGAGGGCGTGGATGACGACAAGTATATCATAGTGATGGATCACGAACCAAATGATTATGATAAGGAAGCGCAGACCAAGGCGGATCTGGTATTATCCGGACACACACACGGCGGGCAGCTGTTTCCGGTAACGTATTTCGGTGTATGGTTCGGTGTAAACGACGCCATCTACGGGTATGAAAGACTGCACGATACCGACTTTATCGTGACTTCGGGGATATCAGACTGGGCGATCAAGTTTAAGACAGGAACGAAGTCGGAGTATGTGATGGTAAATGTAAATGAAAAATGAGGCATCGGGGACTCTGAACCGACGGGCTTCGAGCCCCTCGTTGTCTCAGGATGTATAAAATAAAAAGTGTGGAATTATGTTCCACACTTTTATTATATACATGAGGCATCGGGGACTCGAACCCCGGACAACTTGATTAAAAGTCAAGTGCTCTACCACCTGAGCTAATGCCCCATCGTCGCTGTTTCTCCGCGACTTGTCTAGTTTACCAAAAAACCGTCGTTATGTCAAGGAGAATTTGCATTAAAAATCCAGATCCGGTGTGATCCGCCACGTATACGAAGGCTCCATCGCTACGAGCTCCTGATATATCTCTTTAAAGATAGCTGCCCGGTTCTCGAGTTCAAAATCCAGAATGATATCAAGATACACCTGCTTTTTTTCCTCATCCACATGGAATCCGTGGATCTGGATCACTCCCTCATGCTGCATGATCTGATGGGTGACCTTGGAACGAAATGCGATGATCCTGTCATCTGATGTGGCAACTGAGTAGATCCCAACAGCTGCCATGATGATCCCGTGTTTTTCGAACACGCGGTCCGCAATCCGTCGCTCCATCTGATCGATCTCTCCTGCTGTCATTGTGTCCGGTATCTCCACATGAGCGGATGCTACATATCGATCTGGACCGTAGCTGTGCAGGATAAGATCGTATGCCCCCTGCACCTGTGGCTCTTCGCATATGGTGGTACGGATCGTCTTTAATGTCTCTCTGTCCACACGTTTCCCGAGGATTTCATCCAGTGTCTCCATGAGCATCTCAAGTCCGGCTTTTATTATGACTATAGCTATGATCGCACCGACATATGCTTCCAGACTGACTCCCCATACGATAAAAATGATCGCGCTCGCAAGGACAGACAGTGAAAGGATCGCATCAAAGAGAGCATCTGATCCGGAAGCGATCAAGGAACCGGAGTTTACCTCACGACCCTTTTTCTTTACATATAATCCCAAAACCAATTTGACAAGAACTGCGGATGAAATGATGATAAGCCCTACAGTAGTGTATTCAGGTGTTTCAGGATTAATGATCCCTTTTACGGACTCAACACCTGCCGTGATACCGGCATACAGAACCAATGCGGCAACGACCATGGCACTAAGGTACTCTATTCGTCCGTATCCGAAGGGATGTTTCTTGTCCGGCTTTTTGGCTGCGAGCTTCGTTCCAACTATAGTTATCAATGAAGCCAACGCATCACTGAGGTTATTAACCGCATCTAATACGATCGCAATCGAATTGGAAAGCAGTCCGATAGTTGCTTTGAATCCGACAAGGATAACATTTGCAAGGATTCCGATCACGCTGGTACGTACTATTATCTTATCTCTATCTTTCATATAATCTGTCTCCGTTCGTTTTGAATACTAATATATCTTTTCGATTTCTCCTTTCAAGGTTAGAAAATCATTTTTAAAAACGCATGTATAGTATATCATATTCTGATGATTTTTCAAGCGATATAAATACGACGTAAGCGTTATACTTTTCCTTGACAGTAACCCGTGATTGTGATATTCTAAATGCACGGGCAACGGCGTTCGTAACTGAATGCCGTTGCCTTTTTTTGTTGGGATAAGGAGGAATAATATGGCAGCGTTTGACAGAATAGAGTCGGGAATCCCGGAAATGGATAAGGCTCTTGATAATATCAGGCTCGGAGATAACGTGGTTTGGCGCGTATCGGAGCTTGATGACTTTCGCTACTTTATGGAGCCTTATTTGGAGCAGGCAATACGGGACAAAAGGAATATCATTTACTTTCGATTTGCGAGTCATCCACCGTTGATAAAGAACCGTCCGGAGGTGAAGACTATACAGGTCCCTTTGTCACACAGATTTGAGACCTTCACTGTTGAGATTCATAATGAGATAGAAAAAGCGGGACGGGATGCTTTTTATATCTTTGATGTTTTGTCGGAGCTTCAGGCTGCGTGGGCGACGGATCTGATGATGGGGAACTTTTTCCGTGTCACCTGTCCGTTCTTATTCATCTTGGATACCGTGGCATTTTTCCCGATAATCAGAGGAAAGCACTCGGTCCATGCGATCAATAAAATACTGAATACAACACAGCTGTTTTTTGATGTTTATAAGGATAGTAAAAATATCTATGTCAGGCCGGAGAAGGTTTGGAACAGAAACTCTGATACGATGTTCCGCCCGCATATCTATAACCCTGAGACGGGGAGTTTCCGCCCTATACTTGACGGCGTGAAGGCCGGCAGGTTTTACCAGACACTGAAGAAGGCTCAGCGCGAGGCCGGTGAGCAGTATATGGACTCATGGGACAGATTCTTTAATCGTGTAAAGGGTTTTTATCATTTGGGGGAAGACATCACGGATCAGTGTGGAAGAATGTGCGACATCATGATGACGCGAGATGAAAAAATGCGCGCACTCGTGAAAAAACACTTTGAACCGGATGATTATTTTGAGGTGCGTGACCATATGGTCGGGACCGGTATGATAGGAGGAAAGGCGTGCGGTATGCTCCTGGCCCGCGCCATAATACGAAACGATGCACCGGAGGTAGATGAGGTGCTTGAGCCGCATGACTCTTTTTATGTCGGGTCAGATGTGTATTATACTTATATAGTTGATAACGGGTTCTGGGATGTCAGGATCCGTCAGAGAACAGAAGAAGGATATTTTGAGCTGGCTGAAGAGTTTGCCACGCGTCTTCGGGAAGGGAGCTTTTCGCCGGCGTTACGCGAGCAGTTCGAAAGGATCGTTGATTACTACGGTCAGGATCCATATATAGTCCGTTCGAGCAGTATTCTGGAGGACGGTTTTGGTAATGCATTTGCAGGAAAGTATGAGTCGGTTTTCTGCGCAAACAAAGGAAGCATAGAACAGAGAGTGGCGGAGTTCGAGGAAGCTGTAAAAACTGTCTATGCGAGCTCGATGAACTTATCCGCACTTGACTATCGAAAGAGGCGGGGGCTCGATAAGCGCGATGAGCAAATGGCGCTTTTGGTCATGAGAGTTTCAGGAACATACTATGGTCCTTATTATATGCCCTGTGCGGCCGGAGTCGGGTATTCTTACAGTCCTTACAGGTTTCTGGAAAGCATAGATCCGAAGGCCGGGATGCTGAGACTCGTCATGGGACTCGGTACATCGGCTGTTGACAGGACAGAAGGGTCATATCCGAGGCTGGTAAGTCTCGATGCGCCGGAGCGTACCATATATACGGAAGTCTGCGACCGTCATCAGTATTCGCAAAGGAAGCTGGAGGTTGTCAGGGATTCGGAGCGCGTGCTGGAGCAGTTGGATCTGTCGGCTATCGAGCCTGAGCTTCCGAGGTATCTGGCTGACATTCTTCTCGAGCACGATACGGATGCAGAGTACAGACTCAGAGAGATGGGACGTGACACTCAGGTCAGGTTTATCTCATGTCGCGGACTTGTAAAAAATGAAGAGATGATGAGCAGGATGCAACGTATGATGCAGGCGATCCAGGCTGAATATGACTACCCGGTAGATACGGAGTTTACGATCAATCTGTCAGATGATGGTGAGTATCTTATCAATCTTTTACAGTGCCGGCCGCTCCAGGTTTTAAATGACGAGGCGAAGATAAGTATTCCGGAGAACATCGGCGATGAGAATATTTTTCTGGAAAATAAAGGCGTCTCTATGGGGCTGTCCAGACAGTCGGATCTCGACATCATAGTGTATGTGGATCCGGTGGCATATTATCATATGCCGTATGCTGATAAGCCGGCTGTTGCGAAAATGATTGGAAGGGTGAACTGGAGCTATCGCGACCGGGACAGGCATATGATGCTCGTTGTACCCGGGAGAGTAGGGACGTCTTCACCGGAGCTTGGAGTACCTGTGACTTTTTCGGACATCAGTGCGTTCGAAGCAATCTGTGAGGTAGAAGAAAAAGAAGCAGGATATAATCCGGAGCTCTCATATGGCAGTCATATGTTTCAGGATCTGGTGGAGGCAGATATTTTATATACAGCGGTTTTCGCGAATGAAAAAACGATCCGATTCGCGCCGGAATTACTGCCAGAGATGCGTGAAATCTCATCGCAATTTGATGAAGAAAGATCGCTTGGTGGGATCGTAAAAGTCTATGATGTATCGGGGTGTGATTGCAGGCTGTATCATGATCTGAAGCAGGAGCATCTGCTGGTAACGATCTGACAAGCTGTAACGATATCTAAAGGCAGAAGTGGGAGGGCATGGATTGTGAATAAAAGGAACTTGGAGTATTTTTTAAAGGTGTATGATATGAAAAGCATTTCCCGGGCCGCGGAGGCGCTTTATATATCGCCGCAGGGGCTTAGTAAGACTATTTCGAGACTTGAAGAAGAGCTTGGTGTGGAGCTTTTTAAACATAAGGCAAACAGGATCATTCCTACGCCGGTTGCTGCAAATTTGGCAGCGCATGCAAAGAGTATTCTGGTCGAGTATGACATTATCGAAAACCATCTTTTCAAGACGGGATGGACCAAAAAGCCCGCGAAGATAGCGTGCTCATATGATGTTCCGCAGATGATCCCCACGGATTTTTTTGTGAGTTTTGATGCGATGCATCCGGAGCTTAGGATGCAGATTCAAGAGTATCCGGAGAGTATGATACTGGAGAGGTTGGACAAATCAAAGGTTGAGGTGGCTATCGTATCGGGACCGCTGGATGAGCTTGATTATGATATCATTCCTTTGTTTACGGTTCCGTATTGTCTGGTGATAAACAAAAAGCATCCGTTAGCTGAGAAAAAGACCATCCGTTTGGAAGATCTGGATGGTGAGCCTCTGGCGGTGAAGGATGTTCAGAGCAGGATCAGTGCATTGCAGATTTTGGAGTTGGCAAGGCATGAGTCATCCCCTGACTATATCCTGGAGTCATCGGATGCGCATTTGTTACATTCGATGGCAGAATCAGGAGCCGCGATCGCGATGACTCTCACCTATCTGGCGGACAAGATCAAAAGTGATGCCGTGGTTGTACGACCGTTTGAGGATAATGTTTTTACTAAAACGGTTTATCTTGTAAAAAAGAAAAACTACGTGATGAGCTATGAGGGAGAGCAGCTTTATGATTCGGTTCGGGAGTATTTTTCTGACCGATAAAAATATCAGCTAAACATAATGGTTTAACTCATCAACATTTTTTCTGCTTTTCAAACACAAGGATTCATGTTATAACTGTTGCCATAAAGAAAACGGGGCAACGGAGTTCCATGTATGGTGCATGGGACTCCGTTTTTTGTTTCGATTTTGCCTCAAGGAAAGGAGATGTGGATGATGGATATGACGAGAAAGAATTACAGTTCAGGGGCTCCACTGGAGGAGAAGGTAGGATACTCAAGGATGATCAGTGTGGGACCGTATGTGAAGGTAGGTGGAACCACATCCGTACAGCCAGACGGAACAGTGTACGGAGAGGATGCTTATGAGCAGACAAAATATGTTTTGGAAAAGCAGTTAAATCTGATCAAGCAGGCAGGTGCAAAACCGGAGGATGTATTCAATGTAATGATCTACACCACGGACATCGGACAGGGTGGAAGGATATGCGAAGCTTATTCGGAGTTCTTCCATGATATCAAGCCACTGTGCACGATGGTTGAGATAGCTAAGCTGAACAGGCCGACACAATTCGTTGAGATCGAGATGGAAGCGATGTGCGGGTCGGTAGTCAAGGAGGGATGACCATGAACAGGATAGAAGAACATCCGATACTCGGTCATTATTCAAAGGGACAGGAGATCACGTTCACTTTTGACGGTAAGCAGATGAAGGGTTTTGCAGGAGAACCGATCGCGGTGGCCCTGAAAGCAAACGGTGTGATGATCCACAGATATACAAAGAAGGAACACAAGCCGCGAGGTATCTTTTGTGCGATAGGAAGATGTACAGACTGCGTAATGATCGTGAACGGAAAGCCTAATATAAGAACCTGTGTGACTCCTCTCGAGCAGGGGATGGAGGTTCAGACGCAGGACGGAGTTATCCCAAAGGAAGCATGAAGAAGGAGCGAGGTGAGTGTGGATGAAAAGATATGATGTGATCATAGTAGGTGCCGGACCGTCCGGACTTTCGGCAGCGATCGAGGCAGCCGGAAGAGGATTAAAGGTTGCAGTATTTGATGAAAATGAAAAACCGGGCGGGCAGCTTTTTAAACAGATCCATAAGTTTTTCGGCTCAAAGAAACACAGAGCCAAGATACGAGGGTTCCGTATCGGAGAGGAACTCCTTTCCGAGGCGGCCCAAAAGGGTGTTGAGGTTATCCTTAACGCGACGGTGACAGGACTTTATCAGGATAAAGAGATAGTTGTAAGGATTGGAGATGAAGTCAGTCACTATAAGGGAGATACGGTGATCGTTGCAACCGGTGCAGCGGAGAACATGGTCACTTTCCCCGGATGGACACTTCCCGGAGTGATAGGTGCGGGAGCTGCGCAGACCATGATGAATCTTCACGGTATACAGCCGGGAAAAAAGATCCTCATGCTGGGTTCAGGAAACGTCGGATTGGTGGTTTCTTTCCAGCTTTTGCAGGCGGGATGCGAGGTTGTAGCATTGGTAGATGCCGCACCGAGAGTCGGAGGCTATGGTGTTCATGCTGCTAAGGTGGCGAGAACGGGAGTCCCATTTTATCTCTCACATACGATCACGGAGGCACATGGTGAGGATCATGTGACAGGAGTTACGATCAGTCAGGTAGATGAGAAGTTTGTTCCGATAAAGGGTACGGAAAAATATTTCGATGTTGATACCATCTGTATGGCGGTCGGATTGTCGCCCATGAGTCAGTTGTTAAAAATGAGCGGTTGCAAGATGGAGGACAATCCAAAGCGCGGAGGTCAGGTCCCGATCATAGATGAGTACGGGGAGACCTCAGTACCGGGAGTCTTTGCAGTGGGTGATGTATCCGGTATCGAAGAGGCATCCTCGGCGATGATCGAGGGAAGAATGGCCGGAGTATGCGTGGCCGAGTATCTCGGATACTGTACTGAGGATGAAAAAAAGGTGGCGCTCGAAGAACTCACAGAGGATTTGGAGAGTTTGCGCCAGGGTATGTTTGCTCCGTCAAACAGAGGAAAGAAGATTGAAAAAACCGATGAGGGAATCGAGATATCCACCAGTCTTCTCGAAAAAGGATATGTGGCAGATGATGAGATCGAGAGATTCCCGGGAGTTACACATAAGGTCGGAGTTCATCCTGTTATGGAGTGTACTCAGAACATACCGTGTAACCCATGTCAGGATGCATGTCCGAAGGGATGTATCTCGATCGGTGAGAATATCACATATCTTCCGATCGTTGTGGATAACAGCGAGTGCGTAGGCTGTGGAATGTGTGTAGCCAGTTGTTCCGGTCAGGCGATCTTTTTGGTCGATGAGGATACCGGAGATGGTACCGCTACAGTTACCATTCCTTACGAGTTTATGCCGTTACCAAAGGTGGGAAGCAAAGGCTACGGTCTGAGCAGAAGCGGAGAGAAGCTGTGTGAGGCAACCGTGGTTTCCGTAAAGGATATGGCAAGCTTCGATCACACCAATCTTGTAACTATGAAGGTGCCGAAGGAATTTGCGATGAAGGTTAGATTTTTCGTGGCCTGATAAATAAAAGGATATGGATAAGGAGGGTGATACACATGAGTGAACCGATAGATCGTTCCAAGGATATCGGCGAGTTCATACCTATGCCGGATGACGACATGCTGATATGTCGTTGTGAGGAGGTAACAAAGGGAGAGATTCGTCGCGCCGTTCATGACGGTATGTGGACACTTACGGAGATTCGAAGATACTTACGAACCGGAATGGGACTCTGTCAGGGACAGACCTGTTCAAGACTTGTAAAGGGAATCGTTGCAAGAGAGCTCGGAGTCACTCCGGATAAGCTGGAACCTGCGACTGCGAGGTCGCCGATGAGGCCGATCGAGATGTGGGTACTGGGAAATGAGGGGGGTGATGGATTATGACAGAAAACAAAGCAGATGTTGTTATAGTCGGTGGAGGTATCATCGGTTGTGCAACAGCCTACTATCTGGCGAAAAAAGGTAAGTCAGTCATAGTTCTCGAGGCAAGTGACAATATCGGAAACGGAGGATCAAGCCGAAACGGCGGTGGTGTAAGACAGTCCGGACGAGATCCGAGAGAGCTTCCTTTGGCCATGTACGGGATCAAATACCTGTGGCCCGGACTATCCGAAGAGCTCGGAGTAGATTGCGAATATCATAAAGACGGTAACCTTCGACTAGGAAAAACCGAGGAGCATCTGAAAATCCTTGAGGGCCTGACAGAAAGGGCGAAGGCCTGCGGACTGGATGTCAGGATGATCGACGCGAAGGAAGTCAAGGAGATCAATCCGCATCTTTCAGATGAGGTGATCGGAGCAAGCTGGTGTCCGACCGACGGACATGCAAACCCGATGAAGACTACTTTAGCTTTTTATAAAAAAGCGAGAGAGATGGGTGTCAGATTCATCACCGGAGAGCCCGTAACAGGTCTGAAAAAGAATAAGGGGCGCGTGAGTCTGGTGTATGGAGAGTCCGGTGCCGTATATGAAGGCGAGTATGTAATGGTGGCAGCGGGATATGAGTCCAGAGATATCCTTGAAACGGTAGGTATAGATGTTCCTATGCACACTGAGCTGATGGAGTGTTTGGTAACAGAAGCAGAGCCACCTATGTTCGATCAGATGCTTGGTACTGCGGAGGCCGATTTTTACGGACATCAGTCCGATCATGGATCCTTTGTATTCGGTGGATCCTCGGGAATAGAGTTGAACAACAGGGATCATGGTCCCAAAAACTCACCGAGTAACACGGCTATTACGGCCCCATGTATCTGCAGGGGTATCATGAAATATTTTCCCGAACTGGAGGATGCGAAGATCGTCAGAACCTGGGCAGGCTTTTTGGATATGTGTCAGGACGGAGTTCCTGTTCTCGGATTCGCGGATGAAGCGCCGGGTCTCGTGATCGCTTGTGGTTTTAGTGGTCACGGGTTTGGAATAGGACCTGCAGTAGGTGAGCAACTGGCGATGCTCATGATAGAGGGACAGACATCTGTGGATATCAGCGGACTGCGCTATGGAAGGTTTAAAGCAAAGATATAGGAGGTGAAGTGAGTATGAAAGTAGCTATTGAAGAATTATCAAAAATTGAGATCATTACAAGAGAAGCAAAGGTTTTGGAACTTACCAGGGAGTTCGGTAAGTTCGGTATTACCGGGATGACCATCTATGATGCAAAAGGCTGCGGAGTACAGCTTGGAACACAGGAGTATGAGGTGGAAAAAAATGAAGAGCCAACACTCCTTGATAAGCAGGTAGTTATGGTAGTTCTCCCATCGGCAAAGGTAGATGACTTTTTGGATTTTGTTGAGAAGCAGCTCTACACAGGCCATATCGGAGACGGAAAGATCTTTGTATCACCGGTAACAAATGCGATCCGTGTTCGTACCGGTGAGGAGGGTATGGATGCCCTTGTGGAAGGAGAATTTGATTGATAGAATGCTGTCGTTAAGGAGAAGAGAAAGGAGGCTTCTATGGGAGTAAAGAAACTGGGCCTCGGAAGTGTCATCGCAACAGGTGTAGGACTGGTCGTAGCGTCAAGCTGCCTTCTGTCCATCGGTATCGGTTCATCTGCGATCGGTATTCCCTTTATCATATCAATGGTGATCGCCTGCGTGCTGAATATAGTAACTCTAATGTCTATCGCAGAGCTGAACTCACTTATGCCGGATCTGACAGGTGGACTTGCACAGTATTCACTGGCTTGTGTGGGACCTTTTATTACCATCATATGTACGGTAGGTGGATACGTGCTTTGTAACACGATCGCAGGATCAGTCGAAGGTGCGATGTTCGGAAATACGATCGCGGGGCTTTTTGACGGAACCTCTATCCCACCGTGGGTATTCTGTGTTGTGTTGGTTTTGTTATTGATGATCGCCAACCTAAACGGTGTGGATGTATTTATCAAGATTCAGGATTTCGTAGCTTATGCGCTCATTGGATCCCTGGTCATCATGGGGATCATGGGAGCTTTCGGGATTGGAACCGGAGAGATCGTGCAGCAACCGAAGGTTTTGGCTTCCGATTTTTCGAGTATTACGGGACTTTGCGGACTCGCATTCTTCCTGTTTATCGGAGGCGAGTACGTAGTACCTCTTACCAAGGAGTGTAAAAATGCCAAGAGAGATATACCTCTTGGGATGATCCTCAGTATGATCATCATATTGGCGATGCAGGCATTTTTGACCTTTGGTTTCGGAAACTATACTTCGTGGGAAGAACTCGGGGCAAGCACGACACCGCATATTCTTTTCGGTCAGATGTTGCTCGGGCCGATCGGAAAATACTGGATGGTCATCGTGTCACTGCTGGCTGTTATCAGTTCGGTAAATACGATCATGTCATCATTGTCATACATCCTGATGGGTATGTCGAAGATAGGCCTCCTGCCTGCGTTCTTTAATAAAACAAACAAGAAAAATGCCCCCTATATGGGAATCCTGTTTGAGACAGCAGCGTTTTGTCTGATCAATATCACGGGACTGTCAACGACAGATTCACTTTCATTTTTGATCTCGGTACTGGCGATCTTGTGGATGCTGAGCTACATTGTATCAAATCTGAATGTGTTGCTATTACGAAAAAGATTGCCGAATGCGCCCAGAAACTTTAAGGTGCCTTTAGGACCGATAATTCCTGTTATCGGTATCATTGGAACCGGGTGGATGATATACAATATCGATCCGGACTGGGCGGTCAAGGGCCAGTTATATATGGTATGCGGTATCATAATTCTAGCACTTACGGTATTCGCTTTTTTCTGGCTGAAGTTCAGGGTAAAACGTCCGTTTTTCAAGCCTTATCCCGTCAAAGAAGTGATGGCGATGGAGAACGAATTGTATGAAAAATATCACAAAAAAAAGAGATGAGAAGGAGGGTATTATTATGGCTGATTCAAAGATTGATTTTCTGTATCTGAGTGAGGAAGACATGCTGAAGGCAGGCGTAAACGATGTGGTCGCTTGTACCGAGTGTATGGAGGAGCTTTTGATCACCATGGATAAGGGTGATTATCTTATGGGTGGTGAGAACGGAAACTCTCACGGAACCATGGTTACCTTTCCGGATGATCCTCCGTTCCCGAACATGCCGAAGAACGGACCGGACCGTCGTTTCATGGCGATGCCTGCTTACGTAGGTGGACAGACCGATATGGCAGGTATGAAGTGGTATGGTTCAAACGTTGAGAACAGAGATAAGGGGCTTCCGAGATCTATCCTTATGGTTATGTTGAATGATAAGGATACAGGAGCACCGTTAGCGCTGATGTCGGCAAACCTTTTGTCTGCGTACCGTACCTCAGGTATTCCCGGTGCGGGGGTAAAGAACCTTGCAGTGAAGAACGCCAAGGTGTTAGGTATCGTAGGTCCGGGTGTTATCAATATCACTGCGATCGAGACCTTTGCAGCGCTTCGCCCGACACTGGATACTCTAAAGATCAAGGGAAGAGGAAGAGAGTCCATAGATAGATGTATCAGCTTTGTAAAGGAGCATTTGCCACAGTTTACAACGATCGAGGTTGTCGATACACTTGAGGAGTGTGTAAGGGGTTCTGATATCTTGAGCTTTGCAACCTCCACATCGATGGGGATGGATAGAAGCCAGTATCCTTTTATCGAGGAAGAATGGATCAAGCCGGGCGCGCTGTTCTGTATCCCGGGTTCGGGAGATTTTTCTGACGAGTATGTATGCAGCGGTAAGGCAAAGCTCGTGTGTGACAATATCAAGTTGTATGAGGCATGGGCGGAGGAATATCCGTATCCTACCTACAATACTATTTATATTCCGGGTTGTCTGTGGTTGGATCTGGTTCATGACGGAAAGCTTTCCAAGGACAAGATCATCAACCTCGGAGCGATCCTCGCCGGAAAGGCAGAGGGTAGAAAATCAGATGATGAGGTCATCATCTACTCGGTTGGCGGTATGCCTGTCGAGGATGTAGCATGGGGCAAGCAGTGTTATGAAAAAGCAAAAGAGCTCGGTATCGGAACCAAGCTCAACCTGTGGGATAAGCCCTATTTATTCTAGGTCACATCTATCATCCATATTCTA
>CAMVOY010000035.1 GCA_947169235.1 uncultured Lachnospiraceae bacterium
TTAGCTTCCTTCATCTCTGTCTCTGTAGCCGCACCTACGCGGATAACTGCCACACCGCCTGCGAGCTTTGCAAGACGCTCCTGAAGCTTCTCACGATCAAAGTCTGATGTTGTCTCCTCGATCTGTGTACGGATCTGAGCGATACGATCCTTGATATCCTTTTTCTTGCCCTCACCGTCAACGATGATGGTGTTCTCTTTCTGGACCTTAACACTCTTCGCACGACCGAGCTGATCCATGGTGGTCTCCTTGAGATCCAGACCGAGCTCATCAGAGATAACCTCTCCACCTGTAAGGATCGCGATATCCTTGAGCATCTCCTTACGTCTGTCGCCATAACCCGGAGCCTTCACCGCAACAACATTGAATGTACCACGGAGCTTGTTGATAACAAGTGTTGAAAGAGCCTCGCCCTCAACATCCTCAGCGATGATGAGAAGTCTTGCTCCCTGCTGAACAACCTGCTCGAGAAGCGGCAGGATATCCTGAATATTTGAGATCTTTTTATCAGTGATAAGAATGTACGGATCATCAAGCTCTGCTTCCATCTTGTCCATGTTTGTGCACATGTAAGCAGATACATAACCGCGGTCAAACTGCATACCCTCGACGAGCTCAAGCTCTGTCTTCATGGTCTTTGACTCTTCGATAGTGATAACTCCGTCACCGGTAACTTTTTCCATAGCATCGGCAACCATCTGACCTACTTCCTCGTCACCGGCTGAGATAGCGGCAACCTTGGCGATCTGATCCTTGCCTGAAAGCTTGGAGCTCATCTTTTTGATAGACTCAACAGCTGCGTCAGTAGCCTTTTTCATACCCTTACGAAGGATGATCGGGTTAGCGCCCGCTGCGAGGTTTTTCATTCCCTCATTGATCATAGCCTGAGCGAGTACGGTAGCTGTAGTTGTACCGTCACCTGCTACATCATTTGTCTTTGTCGCAACTTCCTTTACAAGCTGAGCACCCATGTTCTCAAATGCATCCTCAAGCTCGATCTCTTTAGCGATAGTCACACCGTCGTTTGTGATAAGCGGTGCACCATATGACTTATCGAGAACTACGTTACGTCCCTTCGGTCCGAGTGTCACACGGACTGTATCTGACAACTGGTTTACACCACTCTCAAGGGCGCTTCTTGCTTCTGCGCCGTATTTGATTTCCTTAGCCATCTTTATTTACCTCCCTATTACTTTACAACTGCCAATATATCACTCTGACGTACGATCACATACTCCTCGCCGTCAAGTTTAACATCAGTGCCTGCATATCGGGAGTAGATAACCTGATCTCCCTTTTTAACTGCCATTGCTACTTCCTTGCCATCAACCATACCGCCCGGTCCTACGGCAACAACCTCAGCCTGCTGTGGCTTCTCCTGTGCTGTTCCCGGCAATACGATACCTGATTTTGTCTTCTCCTCCGCGTCAAGCTGCTTGAGAACTACGCGGTCTGCTAAAGGTACTAACTTCATATCTACTCATTCCTTTCTGTTCTGTTTTGTTAGCACTCATCAAATACGAGTGCTAAACCAATACATATCATATCATTTACTGTAAAAAATGCAACATACAAACAACGGTGGATTGCATGGTTTTCTTCTTGTATCTTTATTTTTCTCCATTTTTCTCACTATTTCTCATTTTTTCATAAATAATTGTTTTTTTTCTTTCCCTTTTCCTTAAAATAGTATACAATAGTCTCATATCTTAATATTCTTCACATAACAACGGAGGATTTCTCTATGAAAGTATTGTACAAACGCTTTATTTCCATAGTTATACTGCTCGGGGCCATATTGGTCATATTACAGCTTACATACTGCTTCACGAGCACATTTATGTCGCTTGATAAGATGGTAACATCCACGGCGACCTCTCTTTTGGCATCAACCAACAACGAGGTTAAGGAAAACCTGGATCATTACTTCAAGCGCATGATTCGTGTCGGAAACCAGGTATCATCAGATGAAAACTTCATCTCCTACTCCCGTATCGGTGCCAATCTCGAAAGCAGAGACACTGTTGAAAAAGAACTCGCTTTGGGCAGACTTCTGGCAAACTATTCTGCTTTGGATAACTTCTGTGACTGCTGTATAGTATTCAGTGACGGAACGTATTTAGGTCAGCTTGATGCATACACCACTGAACATTTCCCTGACAAGGAGCTTTACGAGGTCTTTTCTGATGTCGACGAACGCGACAGTCAGAACTTCCTAACAGGACACAACCAGGAATACAGCAGAATATACTATTCAAAGGTTGTTAACCCAACTACTGTAGTTCTTATATCAGTGCTTCGTGAGGATCTCGTACCGGTGTTCTACAACGCGGAGGAGAACTTCAACCTTACCTTGCATTTTTCCACACCCGAAAACTACGTTGTATACTCCGGCGATGAGAATGAGACCGTAAACGGTATACTAAACGAGGAGCTCGCTCAGACCATTGAGACCTCATCTCATCTGTCCATCAAGCTCAAGGATTATATAATCTCATCTGATACATGTATAAACGGATGGCGTGTAACCTCGACCATCCCCGAGAGTTCACTGGCAGTCGAAAACAATGGTCTCAGGACCGCTTACCTCATAACATCGTTGATCATTACTCTGATCTCGATCGTTTTGATCACACTCATGTGTCTTTCCGCCAAAAAACGAATGGGTGCTCTCGAAAACATCGAGGACAATCTTGAAGACTACTCCGACATAGATAATATCAATCTGAATTAAACGTCTGATCAGGGAGGACCAAACGTTGAGCAAAAAAGAGCTTAAACATTTTGAAAAAAATGATAGATTCCTGAGAAACATACGTGGACAGCTGCGTGTGCTTCGTTATGCTGTTATCGGTTCTTTGGTTTTTCTCAGTTCTATCATCATATACACGGCAGGACTGACTAACACGAACAACTCCGTGCTGTTCCAGATGAATATCATCTCAAACTACCAGCACGAGATAAACAGTATCGACGAGAGCTACTACAGCAATGATCAGTATATCACACAGATCACGAATGACTTCAAGACCATGAAAGGCGCAGCAGACAACGCTCTTAAAAATATCTTCTCTCCTTCAACCAAAAACGATATCAAAAACCTGAAAAGAGATATAGAGCGTCTGATGAAAAACTATGATAAGCTCTCCAGGATAAGTACCGAACGCGGTTACACCTCAAGTCAGGGAATATATTGGCAATATAATTCCAATAGTTCCGAACTTTATACCAAGATCTCATCCATGGCTTCGTTCTCGTATTCAGAGGATTATAAGTTGCCAAATATCGCCAAGCATCTCGAAAACCTCTACAAACTCAGCACTCAGTTTGCCGACTACACGACTCACGTTCTCGACGATCAGCAGGCAAACATGTACTACTGGCAGATTTACGGCATCATGCGAGCCCTGGAGAGAGGAATTGGCGCAGACTACGCCGTGATAGCTCCCGAAGAAAGCATACCCGAGGGCATAAAGCTTGATTATCTCGACGTATCAAAAAGACTCATCGAGAACAGACAGCTCGTGGCAAAGATGATAAGCCTGGACAAGGAGTTCATCTCTCTTCACAGCAACAACAAGATTCTTTTTGATCACATGCTCTCCATCACCGACAGAATCAAGGTAATGGAGAAAGAAAGCACCGAAAACACGCAGGCTCTGCTGCTCGTGCTGGTTGCCGTTTTCACTTTGTTTTTGATCACATACATAATCATTCACACCATACTGCTCAGACGTGACGTATCAAAGAGCATCGATGTATTTGCTGACCTCATGGTCGCCAAAAATGCCAACGACGCACAGACCTCATTCCTGTCGACAGTATCCCATGAGATACGTACACCGATCAATGCGATCATGGGAATGAACGAGATCATCATACGCGAGGCCGGAAGCAAACAGATCGAGCGTTACGCTCTCGAGATCAAGGATTCGAGCCGTACTCTTCTGTCTCTGGTAAACGATCTTCTCGACAGCTCCAGACTCGATGCCGACAAGCTGAAGATCATTCCTGTCGAGTACGATCTCGCTTCAAGTATCAGTGACCTCGCAAATATGATCTCATCACGTGTCAGAGAGAAAAACCTCAACTTCTTCGTAAACGTAAGTGAGGAGCTTCCTCATATGCTCTTTGGAGACGAGATCCGTATCAAGCAGTGCGTATTGAACCTGTTAACAAACGCCGTAAAATACACTGAAAGCGGCTCCATAACCATGAACGTTGATTTTGACGTGGTGAACCGCGGAAGTATCATCCTGAAGTTCCAGGTCATCGACACCGGTATCGGTATGAAGGAAAACGATCTGGCGCATCTGTTCGACCGCTTCACACGTTTTGAAGAAAAGAAAAACAGAAATATCGAGGGTACCGGCCTCGGTATGAACATAGTGAATCGACTGCTCGCCCTGATGGGAACTCATCTCGATGTCCGTTCCATCTACGGAAAGGGATCCGACTTCTCATTCGGCGTACACCAGGGCGTCATAAACTGGGCTCCTATCGGCGACTACAACTCGATGTATGAGAAATCGATCCTCGCCCAGAAAAAATACCACGAAAAACTTCGAGCTCCCGCAGCCCGTCTTCTCATCGTTGACGACATGCAGGTCAATCTCACGGTCTTCAAGGGGCTTCTCAAAAAGACCGAGATTCAGATCGATGCTGCACTGAGCGGAAAAACAGCCATCGAGATGATCAAGAAAAATACATACGACATGGTATTTTTGGATCACCGCATGCCCAAGATGGATGGTATCGAAACCCTTATCAGAATCAAGGAGCTTAATAACAATCCAAACAGGAACATCCCATATATCGCGCTGACCGCGAACGCGATCTCCGGAGCAAGGGAGTTATACATTAACGCAGGCTTCACTGACTATCTGTCTAAGCCTATCGACAGTACCGAACTTGAGAATCTCCTGATAGAGTACCTTCCTAAGGAACTGGTTGAGTTACGAAGTGTATCTGATGATTATGATGACGAAGAACCGGAAAGCTCTTCTGATAATGAGATAAACGAAGAGACATCAGACTCGGATGATAATGCATACGATGCTGATGATAAACGCCATAATATATTAAAGAATCTCGAAGGCATTGACTATAACGTTGCTATAGAGAACTGTCTGGACGACGAAACTCTCTCAGATGCTCTGAATGACTTCATTCAGTCCATAGACACCAAACCTGCCGAGATCGAAAAATACTGGAAGGATAAGGATTATCGCAACTACACGGTTCAGGTACATGCATTAAAATCCACCGCAAGGCTTATAGGTGCGACACAACTTGGGGAAGACGCCTACTATCTCGAGCAGTGCGGAGACGCCGAAAATGCATCTGCCATCGATGAAAAAACCGATGCTCTTCTGGATTTTTACGAGAGCTACAGAACCAAGCTCAAACCCTATATTGACTACATGCATGAGGCTGAAAAAAGTAACTCCACAGAGGGTGACCTTCCACAGGAAATGTTCAAAGAGGCAATGAACTCAGCCAAAGAACTTGTGGACTCATTTGATTTCGGAAACGCCGAAGAAATCCTGAAAATGTTAAAAAATTATAATTTATCTTGTGAACAGCAGGCAAAATATGATACAATATATAAGATGATCAGAAATGTGGACCGCGATTCGGTTCTCAAATGGTTTGAAGAAAATCCTGATCTGTAAAGGAGATGTGATTCACAATGAATAAAGATGTACTATTGATCGGAAACACAAAAAGCTTCATGTACAACGCCATAGCCAATGGTCTCGAGCATGAAGGATATGATACCAAGCGCGTTGGCATGGTCGAGGATGAGATCCGCAAGGCAGGAGTACTCCAGCCCTTCTGGATCCTTTATCTTGATGAAGAAAACGTGGGAAAAGAGTTTCGTGATCAGTACTCCTTTGTTAAGGAGAATGTCCTTATGAACAACCCGAGATTTTTGATCATAGGGCATGATGACGAGCTGCAGGATATCTATCAGTTCATCCCACAGGATATCATCACGAAAACCTATCCGCGTCCGATCAACGTCCAGCAGCTGGTTTCCGATATGAACAGGATCATAGCCGATGAGGAAGGTGAGGTTGCAAAGAAGCGTATTCTTATCGTTGACGATACACCTGCTTCTCTCCACTCTCTCCAAAAGACATTGCTTCAGCGCTACGATGTTTATATGTGCAATTCCGGAATGAGCGCGATCACATTCCTCGTAAAGGACCATGTAGATCTGATCCTTCTGGATGTGGAGATGCCTATCGTAGACGGTATGCAGGTTTTGGAGATGCTCAGAAGCGAACCGACCATAAGGGATGTACCTATCATGTTCCTGACGTCAAAAAGCGACAAGGAACACGTCATGAAGGCTGCAAAGCTGAACGTCGAGAGCTACCTGCTCAAATCGATGTCACCGAGACTGCTCGTCAGATCAATAGACAATTTCTTTGAGAGTCCGAGCTACCAGAAGCGTTTTGGTAAGCAGAACCCCTGATAAACAGACAATCTAAAAAGCGGGATAATCTCCCGCTTTTTTTATTATCAATATTATAACTATCACTTATAACGTGGCAGATCATATGTGAACTTAGCTTTGACCGAATATACTCCCGCCATGGTTATCATATACCTCGCGAGATCCTCGGCGTAGGTCGGTCCGGTCGCATACTGATGCCAGATACGTTCCCTGAATGAGAAACGGATCTTGAACGGCGTATTCTGCATATAATCGCCGTGGATATAGTTAGACGCCAGATATGCCGCTGCACCCTCTATAGCCTTCGTAGGAGTCGTCCAGCCATTGTAATACGCATAGGAAGTGCCACCCACTAAAGGATCAGCGTCATAGGCTTTGATTCCATAAAGATTATATACCGTAGTCGGATGATCCAGAGCCTTGGTCACAAACTTGCCGTGGTTATCACGCGGATAGCCGGCGAGCGCAACACGGGTGATATTCACTCCCGAAGCAAGATGCGATGTTCCGTATGCAGATTCATGGAAGGTCTGGGTTGTAAGGAACACCGGATCAATCTTGTACTTCTTCGCACTCCTCAGTATCACATCCGCCTTTCCATACAGCACACTCACTGACGGATCTCTGCCCGTCGCACGACAATAGGACTCGATCATCGACTGATAAAGATCCGTAAATGCTTTCTCGTTAACAGGTCTGTATTCATCCACTCTGAGGAACTTCATGTTCTTCGTCGTATCCTTCGAGGGATCAACCAACGACAGATATTTCTCATAAGGCACTCTCGGAACATTTTTATACTGAAGCATAGCGTAATCCTCGAGAGAATACGCATAGTCGGTATACACAGTTTTTCCTTTAAACAATCTCGAACCGTTAAAATCAGGATTGATCGAAGCATCCGAATCAGGCCTCGGAGTAGGCAGAAGCTTGCCCGGCAGATCGAGTTCCGTCCCGACCTCTCCCGTATCCGACGTTTCCTCTATCACACCGTCCTGATAGGTCTCTATCAGCACCATATCGTCGTTTACGGTCAGCAGGACAAAATCATCACCGGTCATCGTCAGATTCTGTAAAAATTGCCCGGTCCTGCCCACATAGACCTGATAGTCTCCCGGAGCCATATCGACATATGTGAACACGCCCTGAGTATCCGGCATCACCGTCTCTGAATCCTCACCGCGTTTTAAAGTGACCTGCATCTCCGGAACACTCATTCCGCTTTCATTCTTTAAAAGCCCCTGTAACGAACAAAATGCCACGGTCAGGTTGATCGTAGCACTCTCTCCGTTCAACCACACGGGATCGGAATGCACACCCAGCTTGCCGCCGGATGCGAGCCTGTAGACACGATAACCTGCTGCAGGGATACTGTACTCACCGTTTTGGTCAGTCATGACCTCATCGTAAGTGATCCAGGCAGTCTCTGTCTTGTCGAAATCCGCATGGTACTGTATTTTCTTTTCAAGTCTGACGCGCTGACCGGCTGCAGGTCTGCCATCCGGAAGGGATATCCTGCCGGATACGATCAGATCCTTTGCCAGTGTGTCCTCACCGACATACTGTGTCAGATCACGTTCTGAAGTCAGAGCATATGCATCTCCACCGGCCATGCACGACATAATAAGTGCCGCGATAAGACCTACGGATATTCTCTTTCTGAAACCTCGCATTGCCCCTTCTCCTATCCATACACCCGAAGGATCAAGCCTTGTTCTGAAGCTTCTCCTTCAAATCGATAGCCTTATTCTTTATCCTCTGATTTGCATCTCTGGCAGTAAGAACCTTTGAACAGTAGAACTTCGCATCCTCAGGATGTCCTGTTCTATATGCAAGCTCTGCCAGAAGGAACATCATCGTGTGCTGATCCATACCGCACATCGGGAAATCCTCTTTACTGAATGCATCCTTGAATCCTGCAAACGCGTTCTCGAGACACTCCTTCTCCTCCTCAGCCAGCGATGCGATCTCCTCCTTGAGAGAATCGTCGCCCTTCATAAGAAGCTCTCTCTTTCCTCTGCACAGCCATCCAAGCTTAAGGCATGTGTAAGCCTTCTCTGAACTCTTGCCCTTTTTAACAACCGTACAAGCGAGTGCCATCTTGTGTCTGAGGATCGCATCATCGTAATTGTAAATCTTTCCCTCTTCAGGGGTATAGGTGAAGTTCGCTGAAATATTGTCCTTGATCGCCTTCGCCTGCGCGCTCATAACAAAATTGAAATATCTGTTAAGTGCTGAGTATCCGCATTTCGGACACAGGACTGCGTCGTACTTCAGAGAATCCACATCCTGGTAGATCGGTCTCAGATCATCGTCCGCCCCGATCAGTCGAACCTTACCGGTACGAACATTCTTACTTGTAAACTCGTGATCACATACAGGACAGGTATAGCTCTTGTCAAAGATGAAGTCCTCCTCACGTGCAGCCTTTTCTTCTTCGGTCAGCTCGTGATTATCTGCAACCTTCTTTTCTTCTTCCTTTTTTTCCTCCTTGAATACGTCCTCGGAATTAAGCCCGTCCAATCCAAGGTTCTCGAGACCAGCGAATAAGTTTGCCATCTGTACCCTCCTGTAAATGCGGCCATGACCGCGTTATTTTTCAATATGCTTAGCAAATATATATTATACTATGTTTCCCGCTTATTTGCAAGGGTTTGTTTTTGTAAAAATATCAAGCACTTTCATATCACGCCTGCTTATCAGGTCTGTATGAGCTCTTCAGTGATACTATGCGGTTGAATACCGGATTCTCAGGCGTCGTATCCTTCGTATCCATGCAGAAAAACCCTGTTCTCATAAACTGGAATTTATCCCCGGGCTTCGCTTCAGCGAGCGCAGGCTCAACCGGACAATCCTTAAGTACGGTAAGCGAGTTCGGATTTACATTTACGGATCCGTCCTCGTTATACACACCCTTCTCTTCATCAACGATGTTCTCATAGAGCCTGATCTCCGCACGCTTAGCCGTGGTAGCCTCGACCCAGTGAATGGTTCCCTTAACCTTTCTCTCCGTAAAGCCGGAACCGCTCTTGGTAGCAGGATCATAAGTCACATGTACCTCAGTCACATTTCCGGAATCATCCGTCTCGTAGGAGACGCATGTCACGAAATAAGCGCTCATAAGTCTGACTTCATTTCCGGGATAGAGACGGAAATACTTTCTTGGAGGCTCGATCATAAAGTCTCCCCTCTCGATATAGAGCTCTCTTCCGAATGGAACCTTGCGGGTCCCAAGATCAGGGTTTTCCTGATTGTTCGGCACATCGAGATACTCGATCTCGCCCTCCGGATAATTGTCAATGATAACCTTTATGGGATCAAGGATAGCCATCATACGGCTCTCGCTCATCTTGAGATCCTCACGGATGCAGTACTCAAGCATCGCAAAATCAGATGATGAGTTCGCCTTCGACACACCTGAAAGCTCCATGAACTTTCTGATGGACGCCGCGGTATACCCACGTCTTCTGAGCGCGGTTATGGTCACAAGTCTCGGATCATCCCAGCCGTCAACGATGCCGTCCTCGACAAGCTTTTTGATATAGCGTTTTCCGGTGACAACGTTTGTCAGATACATCTTTGCGAACTCGATCTGACGCGGAGGATTCTCAAACTCACACTCTCTCACCACCCAATCATAGAGCGGTCTGTGGTCCTCGAACTCGAGTGTACAGATACTGTGTGTGACTCCCTCGACAGCGTCCTCGATCGGGTGAGCAAAATCATACATCGGGTAGATGCACCATTTATCTCCGGTATTGTGATGCGTCATATGCGCAACACGGTAGATGATCGGATCACGCATATTTATATTCGGCGAAGCCATATCTATCTTTGCGCGGAGTACCTTCTCACCGTCTGCATATACTCCGTTTTTCATATCCTCAAAAAGCTTCAGATTCTCCTCTACGCTTCTGTCCCTGTACGGGCTGTCCTTGCCCGGCTCGGTAAGCGTACCACGGTACTCACGGATCTCATCGGCAGTCAGATCACATACGTAAGCCTTGCCTTTTTTGATGAGCTTTATCGCACACTCATACATCTTGTCAAAATAATCCGATGCGAAGTATACCGGCGGCTTGGTTCCGCAGAGCCACTCAACATCAGCGCGGATAGACTCGACAAAGGATGTATCCTCCTTGCTGGGATTGGTATCATCGAAACGCAGATTGAATACTCCATTGTACTCCTCTGCCAGTCCCTCATTAAGCACGATAGACTTTGCGTGTCCGATATGCAGATATCCGTTCGGCTCAGGTGGGAAACGTGTTACAACGTGATCATAAACACCCTCTGCCAAATCTTTATCGATCTCATTCTCTATGAAGTTTCTCGAGATAACCTCGGTCTTCTCAGTATTGTCCATATTCTTTTCCTCACTCATGTAAAAGATCCTCCTTGCAATATCCTATATAATATCATAAAGGGGTTTGATTTTCAAGCGTTGATTTACTGTTCCTTGTACATAAAAAAACAGACATATATCCGGGCAAAACCGGAATATGTCCGTTTACTGTTCACTTGCTAAACGTTCTTTCCTGTCAGGCGAAATCATGACCGGAAATACGGATCTTCGCATCACTCAAATGACCGTTAAAGTTGTGATACTTCTTAAGGTCTACAGTCTGTCCGTTGTACTCAACGGTATAGATTCCTGCGAGAATATCCTTTGCTGCCTGAAGGCTTCCCTTTCTCTCAGGATACTTGTAAAGACCCTGGTCATAATACTTAAGCTCACGAGCCATCTTTCCCTGACGGATCGGACCGAACTGATACGGCTGCCACAAAACACCTTTGATCGTGTTTGGGTATCCGTCACTCTCAACACGGTTCATAACAACTGCTGCTACGGCAAGACGTCCTGCATAGCACTGACCGCCTGCCTCGCAATATACGATCGCAGCCAGAAGGCGAAGTGCCTTCTCATAGTTTTTCTCAGATGCCTTGATATCCTCGGCGATCTTCTTTTCTTTCTTTGCGATCTTTGCATCTGCAATTTTCTGATCTGCAATAAGCTTCTCAGCGGAAGCCATCGGAACTTCACTTTCCTTAACAGTGACCAAAGTCTCCTCAGCTTCATCAGCTGTCTCGGCAGGTGCTACTGCATTTGCCACACCGCTGATAACACAACCGGAAACAACCTTTGTCTCTGCTGCCATTGCCGGTGTCACGGTAAACACTGTACCGAGTATCGCCATGGCCAGTAAAAATGAAACGGTTCTTTTGAAACTCATTTGATCTCTCCTAATCCCTTTTGTATCATCACGTAATATTTCTGTAACATATTGTAACATATTTCAAGGAAAATGCAAGTCTTTTTTTGATTTTTTTAGTTTTTTTGCGCAAAAACAGGACGTTCACATCATGCGCAAACGCCCTGTTTATCGTTATTCTAAGCATTTTTAAATATTTTGATATTTATTAATATTATTTTTTATGTATTTATTACGCGGTACAACATGTTGTTGTTCAGGCCGGCACATCAACACAAGCCGAGTTTCCCCTCAACCACGCCGAGCATTCCATCAATCTCGCATACCGTATCGTGAAGGACCGGAGCTGTACGTATGCTCTCGATAGCCTGTGGGATCTTTACACCAGAAAGCTTGTTAAGCTCATCAACCAGTTCAAAGTCTCCCATATCACCATACTTGTCCGCATCGATCGCCATCATAACGCTTCTTGTAAACTTGTACGGACTTGCCGTGGATGCGATGACTGTCTTTGTATTCTTTGCATCAGCTTTATCTCTGCATACATATGATGCAACCGCAGTATGCGGATCGATAACATAACCGGTAGCTGTAAACACATCGGAAATCTCTTTCGCAGTCTGCTGCTCCGTCGCAAAGCCACCCACGAATGAATCAAGCTCAGCTCTCATATCATCAGTGATCGAGTACTCTCCGTCCCCGGTCAGCTGTTTCATAAAAGCAGCATTTTTCTGTGCATCATTGCCTGCGATCTTGTAGATCAAACGCTCCAAGTTACTCGAGATGAGAATATCCATCGACGGAGAACTGGTGAGGATAAACTCTCTTTTTCTGTCATATGTTCCCGATCCGAAGAAGTCAAAAAGAACCTTATTCTCATTTGATGCACAGTACAACGTTCCGACCGGAAGGCCGATCTGTTTTGCATAATACGCTGCAAGGATATTTCCGAAGTTCCCGGTAGGAACAACTACATCCATTTTATCTCCGGCCTTTATCTCACCCTGCTTTAAAAGCTGTCCGTAAGCATATACGTAGTATACGATCTGTGGCACCAGACGACCAATATTAATGGAGTTCGCACTCGAGAACTGATAACCCTTATCTGACATCCTCTTTGCCAGATCAGCGTCGTTGAAGAGCTTTTTCACACCTGTCTGGCAGTCATCAAAGTTTCCGTTCACGCCTACGACCATGGTATTTTTACCGGTCTCAGTGACCATCTGTTTTTCCTGGATCGGACTGACACCATCCTTCGGATAGAATACGATGATGCTGGTTCCCGGAACATCGGCAAAGCCGGCAAGTGCTGCTTTTCCTGTATCGCCGGATGTTGCAGTCAGGATAACTATCTCATTTTTTACTCCGTTTTTCTTTGCGGCAGTAGTCATGAGATATGGAAGAATACTAAGCGCCATATCCTTAAACGCGATTGTTTTTCCATGGAACAGTTCAAGATAAAAAGCATCCTGCTTTTTGACCAAAGGTGCGATCACTTCCGTATCGAACTTGTCATCATAAGCACCGCGGATACAGGCCTTGAGTTCTTCCTCAGTAAAATCAGTAAGAAACAGCTTCATTACTTCGTAAGCGGTCTCCTGATAAGACATCGAAGCTAGCTTATCGAGCGGTACTTCGAAGCCGGGCATCTGATCAGGGACAAACAGTCCGCCGTCGTCAGCGAGGCCTTTTAAGATAGCCTGGGAAGCTGTTACTTTGCTTCCGGCTCCTCTGGTACTTGAGTATTTAATCTCCATAATATGATCCTCCCGGATAGTTTGTTTCATTTTATCTTTTCATTAGCTTATTTTGAATAATCAACTATATCAGCAAATGAGAGATTCCCTCCAAAAATATCGAGCTTGCTGCCGATAGTGAAATGTATACGGCCGGAACCGATATCACGGATCGTTTCAATATCATCAAATGATGAAACACCACCGGCGTATGTTATCGGGTTTCCTTTCGATGCGGAAAGTATTCGGAGCAAGTCCTCATCGATACCCATACCCGTACCCTCTACGTTCACTGCGTGGATCAAAAACTCATCGCAGTGGTAACTCAGAGATGTGATAAGTTCAGGTGTGAGCTCTTCATCCGTGAATCTCTGCCAGCGATCCGTAACGATGTAATATGTATCATCTTTTTTGCGAACTGACAGATCCAAGACAAGATGTTTGCGTCCTACAACGTATTTCATCTCGTCAAGATTATCATAACGTATTCTTCCATCCTGAAACACGAACGAGGTCACAATCACATGCGATGCTCCCATATCGAGGAACTCTTCGGCGTTTTCGGGATTTACTCCTCCACCTATCTGAAGTGCCCCGGGCCATGCAGCCAGAGCCCCCTTTGCCTGTTTGAGGTCTTTATCATACGCTTCCGTGTCTGTTTTGTCAAGCAGGATTATATGTCCGCCGATGAGATTGTTACGGCGGTACAGATCGGCGTAGTACGACGCAGGCTGCTCCGAGACGAAGTTTTCCGTTGCTCCGAGCGAATCGGACAGAGAGCCGCCGACGAGTTGTTTGACGGCGCCGTTATGAATATCTATGCAAGGTCTGAATTCCATATGTGCTCCTAAAATACTGTTATATTCTTGTTAATGTTTTTTTATATTTCCGTTGTTATGATATGTGTACTTGTCTCGGAGACGGACCGAACTTCGTTCGCTAAGTCTCCTCGACTGCGTAACATATCATCACAACTGCGATAAGGATAGAGTATTTATTTCATGTCGCGTCTTATATTCAGCTTTTTTAAACTATTATCATTAATTTTTATCGTGCCAAGCATTGTTTTATAAGAATCTGTGTCCATATCAACTATATAGTTTTTGGGGAAGGATTTATTTAATCCATTTAGTTTTAGGAGGTTTGCAGCTTTATTATAGGCAACTGCTGCCTCTGTCTCTGTCTTGTAACGGCCGACAAGTATGTCTCCGTTTACATGTATTTTTGTTTCAAAATAAACTCTCGTTGCGGTCTCTTTTTTTTGAACACCGTGATAGTTATTTATCACTTTCAGATTTGATGAACGAAAGTCAGTAGGGTTTCCGTTTATAAACTGATAATCCCTACCCGGTACCGCGAAATTTTTGATACCGTAACGCGATAATATGTTCACCTGCATACCGAAATCGGCAACAAACAGATGCCCTCCCCGGCGCATGATACTGTGAGTCGAGTAGTAAAAAAGATCATCGGAATCAAAGATAAGATAATCCTCAGGTGCGAAGTAATAATAAAAGAATTTCTCCTTCAGATAGATCGGAGTTTTTACATACATATCATTGTCACGATAGTTGATAAGTACGATCCATTTTTTAAATGCAAGGATACTGTCAGATTTATAACTCTCGATATCGATATCAGTATCTGATACTATCCTACCTGCTTCCAAATACGCCTTATGCGCACTCTCCTCGTCGTCGTAGCTTCCCAGGCTTATATGCTTATTTTTGTATGTTATGGACGATCTGAAATACAGAGTGCCATCTTTTTTTCTGGCTTCATATACTCCGGTCAGCATACGTTTTCCTCACTTGATTATGACGGATCCAAAGACAACTATCACACCGCTCCCTGCACATATAATAACATCATCACAACCGATACAACACCGTTTAGTATAGAGCCGAGCATAGGTGTGATCCGGTAGATATCCTCCATTTTGTAACTCTTTACGGCGAGGACAAAACCGACTATCGACAGTATCAGTGTCCACATCCCGGCGACTCCGATCCAGCCCCCGCTCAATCCTCTGGCAGCGCCTGAAATGAGACACAAAACTATCAGGAGTATCAGAGCAACCGCACCCATAACCGTCGACACGATACCTGCCTTCGGATGGCTGCGGTCAGAAAACTGGATCTTATGTCTTCTGCTACGTCTCCTGCTCATTTTTACTCCTGAAAATACTTATTATTTTTTAAAAAATATCAGCTTCTGAGTACAATATCTTTTTCTTCAAGCTTCTTTAATATCTTATCCATCACCTCGGAAACGTCCTTGTCCTCCAGTGTGCGGTCCTTCGCACGGAAGCGGATCGTATACGCAAGTGACTTCTCATCCGGACCCACATTCTCACCCTCGTAGACATCAAACAGTTTGAAGTCTTCAAGTATCTTTCCACCGTTATTGCGGATGATCTCTTCGATCTGGCCGGCAAGCACGGTCTTTTTCATAACAAGAGAAATATCACGGGTCACTGCAGGGAATCGTGCCAGTCCCTGATATTTGATATCAGGAGCAACATGGCTTACAAGTCTCTGAAGATCGATAACAGCCACATACACTTCCGTCTTGATATCATAGTTGTCACAAACCTCAGGATGGATCTGACCGATATAACCGATCATATCATCTCCGATAAGGATCTCGGCATGACGTCCCGGATGCAGGTACGGGTAAGCATCCGCATTCGGACGGTATGATACGACATCCCTTATCCCAAGCGCGTAGATCTCCTCCACACAGCCTTTGATATCATAAAAATCTCCCGCTCCGTACATACCGAGTGTCAGTGTTTCTCTCTCATCCGGAAGTTCCGTAAGAGGAAGCGCATTCGGCAAGTACACCTTTGCTATCTCATAAAGACGAACGTCTTTGTTTCTGTGATTATAATTAGTCGCAAGACTTGAAAGCATTCCGTTCAGAGGAAGTGTTCTCATAACCGAATAGTCCACTCCCAAAGGATTGGCGATCTCGATAGCCTGACGAAGCTTGTCATCCTGCGGGATGAGGAGCTTGTCAAATACCTTCGGCGACTCAAATGAGAATGTCATCGCCTCGGAGAAGCCGTATTTTTCAACGGTCTGACGGATGGCTCCACCCGCTACATTAAGAGGTGAGATACCTCCCATCGTTGTCTCTCCCTTTGGAAGAGTCGTTGGGATCTTGTCATATCCGTAGAAGCGCGCAACCTCCTCCGCAAGATCCGCGATGCAAAGGATATCCTGACGCCATGTAGGAACATGTACTGTCTTTTTTGACTTGTCAGGGATCAGATCTACCTTCTCCCAATAAGCACACATCTGATCTTCCGTAAGGTTGAATCCAATGAGCGCATTTACCTTGTCAACGTCATATGCGACATCGATCGGCTCTTTTTTCACGGGATACTTATCTACCACTCCGGGCACCACATCACCTGCATCAAGCTCCTCGATAAGGGCACATGCGCGGTTGATAGCCTCGAGTGCGGTATTCGGATCAAGGCCTTTTTCAAACTTAGCCTGAGCATCGGTACGCATACCGAGCTTCTTTCCCGAACGACGGATGTTGGTTCCGTTAAAGCATGCTGCCTCAAAAAGCATCGTCTTTACATCATCGGTGATCATGGAGTTCTCACCACCCATTATCCCACCGATGGCAACACTTTTTTCAGCGTCACAGATCATCAGAGTATCATGATCGAGTTCTCTTTGCTGACCGTCAAGTGTAACAAACTTCTCTCCGTCCTCTGCTCTTCGCACTATGATCTTGTGACCTGCCAGGGTGTCATAGTCAAATGCATGCATCGGCTGACCAAACTCCTCCATAACATAGTTTGTTATGTCTACGATGTTATTTATCGGTCTGATACCGGCTGATGCAAGTCGTCTCTGCATCCACTCAGGTGAAGGCGCGAGTCGGATATTTTTTACAACTCGTGCGATATAACGTGAGCAGAGTTCAGGCGCCTGTATCTCGACATCAATAAGGTCTGATGCCTTCTCTCCCTTTACGCTTCCGCTCTCGCTCGATGCGACCTCAGGCGGAACAAAACTCTTGTCAAATGTAGCTGCCACCTCTCTCGCGATACCGATGACTCCGAAACAGTCAACACGGTTTGATGTGACCTCATATTCAAAGTTTGCATCGTGAAGTCCGAGCACTTCGATGGCATCAGCACCTACCGGTGCATCCTTATAAGTCTCGTTATCACTGAGGATATAGATACCGTCCTCAGCAGCATCAGGATAGAACTCCTTCGATGAACCGAGCTCCTCGATGGAGCACATCATACCGAAACTCTCCACTCCTCTGAGCTTGCCTTTTTTGATCTTTATTCCGCCGGGAGTCTTTGATCCGTCATGACCTCCGGCCACCCTTCCGCCATCCAGTACTACAGGTACCTTCTGACCTTCCTTTACGTTCGGTGCGCCCGTAACGATCTGAACAGAGTTACCTTCCTCGTCGATCTCTACCTGACACACGACAAGCTTATCAGCATCCGGGTGCTTTTCTATCTTTGCTATCTTTCCTACTATGATCTTGTCCAGATCAGCATCGAACTTCTCGTAGCCCTCTACCTTGGTACCGGACATCGTCATTGCGTCCATATATTCCTGCTCGGTACACGCAAGGTCAGGAACATAGGCTTTTATCCATGATAATGGTGTATTCATTGTTTTCCTCCTCAGAATTGCTCCAAAAATCTTATATCATTCTCATACAACAAACGCATGTCGTCGATCTCGTATTTAAGCAGCGCGATTCGCTCGAGACCGACACCGAAAGCAAATCCTGTGTACTCGTTCGGATCGATTCCGCTCATCTCAAATACATGCGGATGAACCATACCGCATCCGAGGATCTCGATCCAGCCCTCTCCCTTACAGAAACGGCAGCCCTTACCGCCGCACTTGAAACAGCTCACATCCATCTCTGCAGACGGCTCGGTGAACGGGAAGTGATGCGGTCTGAACTTAACCTTTGTATCCTTACCAAAAAGCTTCTGAGCGAAGAGCTCAAGTGTTCCCTTGAGATCCGCAAACGTGATATTTTTATCTATTACCATACCCTCGATCTGATGGAACGACGGGCTGTGAGTCGCATCCACGTCATCACTTCTGAACACTCTTCCCGGCGAGATCATGCGGATAGGAAGCTTGCCCTGCTCCATCATGTGCACCTGAACTGAGGATGTCTGTGTACGCAGAAGTATCTTGTCATTGATATAGAATGTGTCCTGCTCATCCTTTGCCGGATGTCCCTCGGGGATGTTCAGAGCTTCGAAATTGTAATAGTCGTATTCGATCTCCGGTCCGCCTACTACCTCGTAACCCATTCCCACAAAAATACGCTCTACTTCCTCAAGCGCGATCGTATTCGGATGACGATGTCCGCGTCCGAGCTGTCTTCCGGGCAGCGTAACATCGATCACTTCTCTTTTCATTTTTTCAGCACGACGTGCTCTCTCAAAGGATGACTTTTTCTCCTCGAGAACCTCTTCTATCTTTGTGCGTGCATCGTTGACCATCTGTCCGACCTTCGGTCTGTCTTCAGGCGCAACATCCTTCATACCTTTTAATACTGCAGTCAGCTCACCTTTTTTTCCTAAAAACTGAGTCTTGATATCACTCAGCTTCTCGAGCTGATCGCTATCATTGATCTTTGATAGCGCCTCGTTCACTATCTGCTCCAGTTTTTCCTTCACTTTCTTATTTACCTCCAAACATCCGTCTCTCCGAAAAACGTACTCTTCTCGGAGCCGAACCGAACTTCGTTCGCTAAGCCTCCTCGAATTCGTAGTTTCTTCGTCGAGACTACTATACAGATTAATAATCCCAACCGAGGGATATACTGTCTCAGTCGTTCACATTAATAATTATTACCGCCGATTACTGATATGGCAAAAAAGTTATTTGGTAAGGGAGTATATCTACGCCCCGTGAAAAGCCTTAGCGAACGAAGTTCGGTTCGGCTTTGAGCGGTAGTAGATATACGACCGACCACCACCTATTAGCCATCAGGTAATCGGCACGATAAATCGTCCGACTCCGACATATATCACCGCCAATATCGCAACAAACAACAGCACCGGCAGTATCAGCTTGCTGTGATCAAGACTCACATCAGCATCATGTATAAACTTCCACCGTCGCCATATAAACAACAGCAGATGAATAACAAACGTAGCTCCGAATAAGGCGGCATTGGTCATGTTTTCCTTTTGATAGAAGAACGAAAACAATATCCATTCTGCCGCAAGTATCGTCCCCTGGAAAGGAAGCGTCAGCACATACGGGATACCGAGTGTGATCACATCCTCCGGCTCTTCCCACTCCATTTCCTTTGCTTCCTGAACATCCTCCTCCATCTGCTTGATATCAGTATACTGATTTGAAGGATTCGGTTCGAGACATTTTTCTATGACTTTTTTATAACGACCCTCATACGAAACCTTACCCTTGGGTTCCCTGCCCGTCAACAACTCATGAAAGAGTCTTCCCAAAAACTCAAACAGATTGAAGCGTGGCTTCTTCGGATCGGCAGGCTCGAAATCAAGGAACTTCACATGCCCGCCACTCGTTATAAATATATTACTCTTTTTAAGATTACCATGTGACAACGGCGGCTGTATCTCGTTTATAACCTTTACTGCCTCCGTGATGCGCTGCATTATCTTTTGCGCCTCGGCTTCAGTATACTTCGCTTTTTGTGCACGCTTGCCTTCCATGATCTCCTGCATGGTAGCGCCCTTCAGATAATCCTCAACAACAAGCGTGTTCCCGTCAAAAAACTTCACATCATGAACCTTTGGCCACTCGGTATAATTAAGCTGCTTCAAACGCTCATATACCTTTGCGCAGTTTTTGTTGTGATACAGCTTTAAAAGCGCTTCCGGCTTGCCGGGTTCCTTCATACAACGCACCCTGTAGATGGTGACGTGGCCGTTTTTTGTTATAGGCTCACCCGTCGGAACATATAGTTTTGTGACAAATTCTTCCTTTTCAGAAGCCATTGTGACCTCTCCTCTCAAATACGGAATATATGTAAATATGCTTTTTTAACAAACAGATATGCCAAATCAAATATGACAAATGCGATCACTCCGACACCCGGCAGAGCGAAGCGGAGCCACGCAAATTGTGCAAGATAAGTCCATGTCTCAGCGGTAAGAAATAATCTCGGAAAAAACAACACGATCGGCATATATCCGATAAAAAATACCGCGATCCTGATCACAAGATGAACGAGATTTCTCGTCATCGGATTCATGATATGTTTTTCCAACAGCTTATATGAGCCTTCGGCGACCAGAATAAAACCACCCATCGCAAGATAAAGGATCACATGAAACTTGTCCGGATTAAGTATCAGATCCAGAACCGCACTTCCCATAAACAACATCAGGCCTGCGCCGAATCCGTATTTAACAACAGCAATACCTACCAAAAATGATGCTGCGGCCGTAAAGAAAACGGTATTCACCGAGATCAGTGTACCTATAACAAGAAACACGGTACTTATGGCAGTCATGATCGCAAGAGCAGCGATCATCTTCGTGCGTCGTGCAGTTTTATCCATATTCGACTGTCCGTAATTCCTATCCATCTGCATATCAATGCGACCCTTTCCAACAAAAATCCGCTATGTAACTGATCAGCAGCAGGAGCAAAGATCTCCGCCCATGCATTCGCAACAGCTGTCCAGACACCACAGATCACAGCAGATATTTCCGGTGCCGCAGCCTCCGCTACCATAGCCTGTACTGCCACCGTTTCCGTAATTACCGTATCCGCGGTAACCGCCATATCCACCGCCATATCCGCCACCGAAAGGTGATCCTCCGAAACCGAATGGCGATGCATTACCGCTTTGCAGTCTTTGATAATACTGTTGATATTCCATATTGTTAGGCTCGAGATTTGTAGCCTGTCTTGCATAATCAAGAGCGACCGAAGTATTTCCGAGTCCCAGATTAGCAACGGAACTGAAATAATACCATCTCGCATTCTTATTCGGGATACCGTTCAGTACATTTATCGCCTCATTGTATTTTCCTGCGCGGATGTAGTTAAGCGCGGCCATCATATGACGATCCTCTTCAGTCTCAGCAGAGTAACCACCATAACCTCCGCCATAACCCGATGTTGACTTGCCGCTTCTCTCATCGACGATCTGGTTATACGCTTCCTGCACCTGACGGAATTTTTCTTCAGCCTCTTCCTTTTTTACCGGGTCAACATAAGAGTCCGGATGATACTTGCGGCTGAGAGTTCTGTATGCTTTTTTGATCTCACGATCTGTTGCATTTCTGCTTACTCCCAGCACCTGATATGGATCGTTATACATTATGCTTCTCCATTCTGTTATTATTCCTAAACGGATTGTTTTCTCTGTAACTGTATCGTTTGCTCTTCTTATTCATCTCCAATCCTTCGTAGAGAATATTTCGAAGGATGGTTATGTCTCTGTCCAAAGGAAGTTTTTCAAACTCCGCTATAGCACTTCTTCTGGTGACATCCAGAACACGTCTTACATCGGCTACTGTTTCTTCGTTCAGTTCGCTGTGCAAAAACGGGTTAAAACAACCTCTTTTTTTGTCCTTTTCAAGGTCGTCAAGTGCGTCCTTGATATAAATATATTTTCCAAGAAAAAATCCAAACTTTCTGAGTGTCGGCGCAAAGGAATCCTCTTTCCAAACAAACATCTCACCCATCAGTTCACCGAACGGTCTGGACACCTCATCGATATCCGCGGATATCTGTGCGTGCATCTGACAACCAAGCTTTTCTTTCCAATCATTGGATATCTCAGTCTGCGACCACCGATACATATAATCCTTTTCAATGGTATGAAGCTTTTTAAGCGAATCAATGATCACCTGTGCCTGACGGGGATATTTTTTCTCAACAAAGTGCGCGCGCCTGCGAAAAGCGATATCACCGGCTAGCCCTGACAGCTTCCTCTCATCCTCCCAATCATCTCTCAAATGATCCCTGGACAAAAGGACATTCATATCGGCAGCATACTCTGATATTTCAGAACATATCATTGGTTTTTTCTTGACCGGATGTATCGGACAATGGCGTTTTTTCATCTCCAGCTTTGGTTCATACAAAGACCCTAGAAGCATAACTAAAAATGTCATGTCGTAGGTCAAAGTAAGTCCTGCAGTTATTCCATATTTCTTTCGGAGCATATGACAAAGCCCGCAGTAATAGCCCTGATACTCGGTAAACTCTCTGAGCTTCAGCTCCGGCTTATTGATAACTACATATCCAAACACTGTTTATTTTTTCCCTTCTTTTTCATGAAAGCAACTAACCTGTTTTCTCAACAATAGGCCTTCCTCACGGAAGGCCCATCCTCAAACAGCGGATTATCCGCGGTTCTGGGCATCGACCAGATGCTCTGACTGATACATCTTTCTCAACTTCGGTTTTTCTATCTTGCCCGTGGCATTTCTCGGTACATCAGCAAAGAATATTTTTCTGGGACGTTTGTACCTCGGAAGCGCCTTACAGAACTTCTCGATATCCTCTTCATTGCAAGTTGAATCCGGCACAAGTTCGATGATAGCCGCAGCGATCTCTCCGAGTCTCTCATCCTTGAGTCCGATCACGGCCACGTCCTTTACGGGCTCGTACTTGCTGATAAAGTTCTCGATCTGAACCGGATAGATATTCTCACCTCCGGAGATGATGACATCCTTCTTTCTGTCGACGAGGTAGATAAACCCGTCCTCATCCTGCTCAGCCATATCACCGGTGTAGAGCCATCCGTCATGAAGGACTTCGTTCGTGGCTTCCTCATCATTGTAATAGCAGACCATAACGCCGGGGCCCTTTACGGCAAGCTCTCCGACCTCACCCTGCTTAACCTCTTTACCGTTCTCATCTATGATCTTTGTCTCCCATCCGTAGCCCGGCACTCCGATAGCGCCGACCTTGTGGATGTTCTCGACACCCAGATGCACACAACCCGGTCCGATAGACTCAGAAAGTCCGTAATTCGTATCATACTGATGGTTCGGGAAGTACTCCTTCCATCTCTTTATCAGCGACTGCGGTACAGGCTGCGCTCCGATATGCATGAGCCTCCACTGATCAAGCTTGTAATCCTCTATCTTAAGTCTCTTTGCATCGAGCTCTACGAGTATATCCTGAGCCCATGGCACGAGGAGCCAGACGATGGTACATTTTTCATTTGATACGGTCTCAAGTATAGTCTGCGGATTCACTCCGCGGAGAAGTATGGCCTTGCTTCCGGATATGAGCGAACCGAACCAATGCATCTTTGCACCCGTATGATAGAGTGGCGGGATGCATAAGAACACATCGTCTCTCGTCTGTCCGTGATGCATCTGCTCGCACTTACATGAGTGTACGAGCGCCTTATGCTTATGCAAAATCGCCTTAGGAAATCCTGTCGTTCCCGAAGAAAAATAGATGGCCGCATCATCCTCATCAGAGATCGGGATCCCCGGTGCTAAGGATGCACAGTTCGCAGCGAGTTTATCATAGTCCTCTGCAAAACTCGGACAGTCTCCGCCCACATAGAAAAGCAGACGGTTCGTGCTGATGGAATCAGCTATCTCCTCGACACGTCCGATGAACTCCGGACCGAACACAAGGACATTCACCTCGGCGAGATCCAGACAATACTCGATCTCATCCGGTGCATATCTGAAGTTGAGAGGAACCGCAAGCGCGCCCGTCTTGAGAATACCGAAATATATAGGCAGCCACTCAAGGCAGTTCATCAAAAGAATGGCAACCTTGTCGCCTTTCCTGATCCCTCTCGACATCAAAAGCTGAGCAAAGCGGTTTGCCTTCTCATCGAAAACCTGCCAGGTGATCTCCCTGCGATAGTGAGTCGTAGGATTCCCCTCTATCAGGTCGTATTCACGCCATGTGACCCTCTTTTTTTCCTGTATGTCAGGATTTATCTCCACCAGACAAACATCGTTCGGGTACAGGCTCGCGTTTTTCTCTAAAAACTGTGTTATAGGCATCAGATTATGTCTCCTTTAAAAAATGTTCCCACACTTATCTTTAAGATCATTCGTCTATATCTGCGTTATGATACACGTTCTGGACGTCGTCATCATCATCGAGCAGATCCAGGATTCTCTGAAACTGGTTTTTGTCATTTTCATCGTTCAGCTCGACATAGTTCTGCGGGATCATGGTAACCTCCGCCTGAGCCATCGGCACACCCTCTTTCTCGAGAGCCTCTCTTACCGTAGAAAAATCAGCCGGATCCGTGATAATTTCATATGAATCTTCTTCCTCAGAAAAATCTTCGGCGCCGGCATCCAATGCCATCATCATAAAGTCATCAGGATCTGTTTCGTACTCTTCCTTATCTACGAGGATCTGTCCTTTTTCATCGAACATATATGATACACAGCCGGTAGTTCCGACATTTCCGTTTCCTTTGGTAAATGCGTTGCGAACGTTTGCCGCAGTACGGTTTTTATTATCCGTCAAAGTTTCAACGATGATCGCTGTTCCGCCGGGGCCATAGCCCTCGTATACGCAGGTCACATAGTTTACAGCGTCAACATCACCGGCAGCCTTCTTGATACCACGCTCGATGGTGTCGTTCGGCATGTTGTTGGCCTTCGCCTTGGCGATGACGTCACGAAGCTTTGAATTTGATGCAGGATCGGCACCGCCTTCCTTTACGGCAACGGCGATCTCACGGCCGATGACGGTAAATATCTTGCCGCGCTTGGCGTCGTTTTTCTCCTTCTTATGCTTGATGTTACTAAATTTGCTGTGTCCTGACATGTTTATTTCCTCCTGGTATCTTTACTGCTTAATACATTATACTGGTTTAAACAAATTCAATATCAACCTACACACCCAGTTTTACGCGCATCTTGTCGTAGAAATTAACTTCACCCACATGAATCATATCGAAGGTTTCATCAGCCTTACGTATGATGAACTCGTCGCCTGTTGTCGCCTCACCGAGAAGTATCCCGTCACCGCGGATTGAAGCATCATCGTCATAAGCGGCCTTGGTACGATCAATCTTTAATCTGATCGTGCAGGTCGATGAAACGATCAAAGGCTTTTTACTTAAGCTGTGTGGACAGATCGGTGTGATGATAAGCGCTTCCATGTTCGGCGCAACGATCGGTCCCTGTGCTGATAAGTTGTATGCTGTCGAACCGGTCGGCGTTGAGACGAGTATCCCGTCAGCCGCATACGTATCGACATATGTATCATCAACATAAACGCTCGTCGTCACCATGTGTCCGAAATCACGCTTACATACGACAAACTCATTTATAACAGGACCCACTGTGCGGCTGTCGTCCTGCTGATGTATCTCGCAGGTGAGCGCCATACGGGTCTCTATCTCGTAATTCCCTTTCAAAAGCTCATCGAGAGCCTGATGAAGTCTCGGTCTCTCGACCTCCGTGAGGAACCCGAGTGTACCGAAGTTGATGCCGAGTATCGGAAGATGCATGCCGGCAACTTTCTTTGCCGCCTGGATAACAGTGCCATCTCCTCCGAGCACCAAAACGATGTCGGCGCCTTTTTTAACTATCTCCGAAACATCGGAAACTATGGACACAGAGCGCACTGCATCAGCGAGATACCGCCCTATTTCATTGGCGGTTTCCTGCCCCGGTTCCTTCTTCTCATCAAAGAGGATTACGATATTGTCCATAAGCGTTTCCTCCGCAAGTTTCTGTGATTTCCACTAAACTACAGTATTTTACCATAAAACGGGCTTTCTTGCAAGCAAAACTTTCACATCTTACACAAGTTTGTTACGAACAAACTCATCCTTTCCGCAAGAAAAAGATCCGGTTTTGATTATTTCAACTGTGGCATCAGGTCCAATGGGGCCGGATGTTCTAAAACAGAACCGATATAGTCGTCCCTACTCCCGGGGCGCTATCTAATTCTATTTTTGCATCATGGATTTCAACAATATGCTTTACAATGGCAAGTCCCAACCCGGTTCCTCCGGTAGCCTTCGAACGACTCTTATCCACCCTATAAAACCGTTCAAATACTCTTTGTTGCTCTGATGCCGGTATCCCAATACCATTATCCCTTACCGTAAGAACACTTCGTCCGTCTCTTTTGGTAACAGAAACCAAAACTTTTCCACCCGCGTTATTATACCTGATTGCGTTCTGAGCAAGATTTTCAACAAGTTCCTTCAGCATATCTTTACTTCCATGGACATTACACGATTCACCTTCAAGTGATATGTTCACATTTCTTTGTTTCGCATTTACTGTCAACTCATCCATGCACTCTTTTACTACTTCATATAAATCTATTACACCAAAAGAAGGTTCATGCCCTTTTCGATCAAGTTCGGATAACCTTATGATATCATTAATAAGGGCGAGTAACCGATCAGCATTCTTTCTGATTTCCCGGTAAAAATGTTTTTGTTGCTCTTCAACTACCATCCCACCGTCCAAAAGTTCAGCATAACCGGATATAGCCGTAAGCGGAGTCTTTAACTCGTGGGACACATTAGCTGTGAAATCCTGTCTGGCTTTAGCAGCTGCCAAAACATCTGTGTGCTGGCTGCGTAGCATTTCCGCTAATGGATCCAGTTCTTTATATGGTGATTCATAATCTGAATCCTCAAGATTCTCAGCCATCGTCTCAATTGGTAATAAAAGCTGCTTTGTAAGCATATGTGAGATAATAATACAAATAGCAATGATAAGCAGAATGATCAAAACTATAATAGGTGCTACAGACATAAATACCGACCATAAACTCTGTGCATTTGTAGCCACTCGAAGAACGGTTCCATTATCAAGTAATACTGCATAATAGAATGTGTTCTTATTCATTGTGTCTGACTTTCTTATAGCTTCACCACTGCCTTTATCGAAAGCTTCCTGGATTTCCGGCCTGTCATTATGATTTGATAACAGTTTTGCTGATGCATCGTTATCATATAAAACTGTTCCATTTTCATCAATCCATGTAATACGAAGTTCACTCAAATCCGTTGACAGGTCTATCTCATCGATATCAATATTTACTGATTCGAAATAATGGGTATCTTTAAGAAGCTTAGCGCTAACAGACAGATCAGCTCTTACCTGTTTTTGAAACAGACTGTAATATATAATCGTTATTCCAATTACCGTTGCTATAACTGCAAGAATCGCAATACCAACAAGTCTTTTGTTTATCTTACTTTTCATTCGATCACATAACCTACATTTCTAATAGTCTTAATTCTCGTTCCATAATCTCCAAGTTTTTGACGAAGAGTTTTTATATGCATATCTATCGTTCTTGACTCTCCTTCATAATCCGTACCCCATACCTGATCCATAATAGTATCCCGTTTAAGTACAATGCCTTTATTAAGAATAAATAATGATAAAAGCTCATATTCTTTGTATGTAAGTTCAATCAGATTTCCATCAACAGAAACCTCATGTTTCTTGTTATTGATGGTTAGTCCGTCAAGTTTTAATTCTATCACTTCTTCGGTTAACGTTCTTCGAAGCAAGGCTTTTACTCTTGAAATAAGCTCCAT
>CAMVOY010000036.1 GCA_947169235.1 uncultured Lachnospiraceae bacterium
CTATTTCGCAATCCCAATGACTGTATTATCCGTAAAAACCCAAGAAATCCTATGACGATAGTATAGATGATATCATGTGTGATTCTTGAAGTCGGATATCTTGGTGCAAAAGTCAAACTGAGAGATCTTATAGGATGGTGCAATGACGGATATGAACTTGGTATTTCAGATGATATAAAAGAATTCATCGCCCACTACAGCAACACCGACGAGGGAAAGAAATATCCGGCTTATATTCAAGAGGATAGTGTCTTCATAAAAGGGAATCTTGGCGACCATAGAATTACATGGCTTGGAAAGAATCGCCGTAGCATATGATCCCAATCATCCCATTCCGAAACTCGCAACATTAGAAAAAACACGCAATTTCAAAGGCGTAGTTCCATTTGGCATGGTAGTATTTGTGATTGGCGCAATTCTTCTGTTTGTAGGATGCGCAATATACTAAAAAACAAGATAACGAGATAGTTTTTTCCTTTTTGACCATTTTAGTCTACATCGTATCCGGCATCTCTAAGTACTTCTATAGCCCGTTCATAGTTCTTTTCTTTCACCAACACATAATCTGTATTATAGGTCGACACGGCAAAAATATTGATCTCACTTTTGGCAAGTATACCGGATATCTCTGAAAGCACACCGACAAGTGAGAAATCCAATTCACCGTCAAATCGAAATCCTTTCCATCCATCTTCGCGATCAGTTGTTTTCGAAGGCAGATCCTCTGTTTTACAAACGAGAGATATTTCCTCGTCCGTCCTGCCAATAAAGAAAAAATCAAGGCTTAGATCGATATCTTCTACAGATGACAGCTTGCAGACCGTCAGATTGTATGGTAATGCGGTTAGTTTCATAATTGAACTCTTTCTTGTGTTTTATGTGCTTCTCAATCGGCTTTTGCTCTTTGGTCATAGATTACAACACCCAGTATATCTGAATACGCAGAACAAATCTCACGCAAAGCTTCAATAACATCCATGCGTTCCTGCATATCAATCACCTCATTCCCATTTTCGATTGCTCACTGTTCTAAAAATACACAACTAGAATCAGAGTTTCCTTAGGTCTGCGACGGATGCGACCGTAATTCAACTTTCTATATTATGGGTTTTATTATAACAGAAAAGCCCTTTTTTCGCAAGTTTTTTCAAAAATGTACCCGAAAAATGCAAAATGAAATGCCCGAAAACCATAAAACAAATTGCCCGAAAATTGCAAAATGAAATACCCGAAAATTGCAAAATAAGCCTTGCATATGCTGAAAAATCGTGCTATAATCGTATCAGGCACGGGAGGTGATATTATGGATTATATCAAACGAAATGTTGATGATGTCATAGACAGGCGCACTAAAGCCTTTAACGCTATAAGCATAGTCGGTCCTAAGGGGTGCGGAAAAACCAGAACAGCGAAAGAACGCTGCCGGACTGTGATCGAGTTCCAGGATGAGGAGAAAAGAGCAGAACATATTCTGATGGCTGAAACCAGGCCAAGTCTGTTTTTGAGCAGACCCAAGCCTATCCTTTTCGATGAATGGCAGGACGCACCAAGTATATGGGGGACCATACGAAAAGCCTGTGATGATAATCCGGGATGCGCGGGAGAGTACTATCTGACAGGATCCTCCAGTCAAAAAGGTCAAACACCTCACACCGGAACAGGAAGAATATCCGAAGTATGTATGTATCCGATGACACTCTTCGAAACCGGTGAATCAAACGGGACAGTTTCACTAACAAGCCTCTTCGAAGATAAAGACTATAACATCGACGGAAAAACGACAGCTCTCGAACTGGAAGATCTGTTTTTCCCGGTATGCAGGGGTGGATGGCCGAGAACGCTTGAGCTAAATGACAGAGAAGCGCAACTCGAAATAGCTAAGGATTACGCTAGGCAGATATATCAAAAAGATATCAGCGCCATAGATAACATTAACAGGAGCCCAGAATTAACAGCTACAATCCTGAAGTCCTATGCAAGAAACATGGCAACAACCGCCAAAAAGAAAACCATATACGCGGATGTGAAAGCCAATCAACAGGTAACAGACCCTACCATACTTTCATATGTTGACGCACTGACAAGACTGTACGTTATAAAGGACATAGATGCATGGACGCCGCAGTTGCGCTCAAAAACAGCTATACGATCCGCTAAAAAGCACGTGTTCATCGATCCATCGATTGCGCTAGCCCTGCTTGGCATTTCACCCGAGTATTTCACCGGTGATTTAGACTTGTTCGGCCATGTTCTCGAAAATTTGATAATACGTGACCTGCTTGTATATGCCGAGGCTCACGATGCAAGCGTAAAGCACTATAGCGACGATTGGGGGCTCGAAGCAGATGCTGTATATGAGATGGCAGACGGGCGATATGCCCTGATCGAGATTAAAACCGGAGTCAACCAGATCAAGGCAGCAGAGAAAAACCTGTTGAAATTCAACGATCTGATTGAAGCCCACAACGAAGAAGCCACACAGAATAAGGATCATCCGGGTGTCCTTTACAGAAAACCCTCGTTGATGTTGATCATATGTGCAACCGCAACAACAGCCTATACTCTCGAATCTGGAGTTAAAGTCATTCCGGTAGGCTGTTTAAGAGATTGAAAACCTGATCGGCTCTTTCCTTGTTGAACTTGCCCATCTCGGTAGAGTAAAGGATCAATTCATGCAAGCCTACGGATTACCTGCAGAATCCAGCAAGTTCGGCTCGATTTCGCTTCCGTCTTATCTGCGAAACCAGCAAACGCCTCGTTCCCCCGTCCGATGAGATCATCAACGAAACCCAACAAGTTCGGCTCGACTTGCTGTTTTCGAAACGAGAGAGTGCCTGCGGAATCCGGCAAACGCCTCGTTCCCCCGTCCGATGAGATCATCAACGAAACCCAACAAGTTCGGCTCGACTTTGCTTCCGTCTTATCTGCGAAACCAGCAAACGCCTCGTTCCAGTCGCTTCGCTCCTTACACTCGGTCGTTTGCCGGATTTCTATGAAATCAGGATATCAAAAATGAGTGCCACGGCAAGCAAGCTTGCCTGGCACTCTTTTCGATATCCTGTTTCGCAGATAATCTCATCGTTTCGAAAACTGCGGTGCACGTCTCGCTTTTTTGAGACCGTACTTCTTACGCTCTTTCTCACGAGAATCACGGGTAAGGAACCCTGCCTTCTTGAGAGCCGGGCGGAAGTCCCCATCCGCCTTGTTAAGAGCTCTTGCGATGCCGTGACGGATAGCGCCCGCCTGTCCGGTAAATCCACCACCGCGAACTGTTACCTTGACATCATATTTGTCAGCTGTACCTGTTATCTCTAACGGCTGACGAACGATGATCTTCAGAGTCTCAAGACCGAAATAATCATCCATGTCCTTTTTATTGATGGTCACCTTGCCTGAGCCCGGTGTGATGTACACACGTGCTACAGAAGACTTTCTTCTGCCGGTGCCATAAAATGTCGTAGCTGCCATGTTATCTCTCCTTTCTTAATCAAATATCAAGTGCTTCCGGCTTCTGTGCCGCATGCTCATGCTCCGGTCCTGCATAGACGTGAAGCTTCTTCAGCATCTGACGTCCGAGCTTACCCTTCGGGAGCATACCCTTGACTGCGTGAGTGATAACATACTCCGGCTTTTTCTGAAGCATATCGCGAAGAGTTGTCTCCTTCATTCCTCCGACATAGTCTGAGTGATGATAGTAAATCTTCTGATCAAGCTTCTTACCGGTGGTTGCCACCTTCTCTGCATTAACAATGATCACATAATCACCTGTGTCTACAGACGGTGTATAGATCGGCTTTTTCTTGCCGCGCAGTATGTTTGCAACCTCTGTTGACAGACGTCCAAGAGTCTTGCCGTCCGCATCAATCACATACCACTTTCTTTCCACGTCGGATGCTTTCGCAACATATGTTTTCATCCTTCGTTTCCTCCTACTCTGTTTGCAAACCTCTGTGGGAAATGTCCGAAACCCACGTTTGCAGCTGTTTTTCGGGCTTTTCGGCCGGGGCAATGGCCTCTGAACCCGCGTCACGTTCCATATTATAGTACAAACACCCTTACGTGTCAATCATTTTTTTGGAAAAATGGCGAAAAAATGCCCCCTGGCTAACCAGGGGGCGTCGTACTCTTCTACTTCTTTCTCCCACGAATCATACAACTTCTTTTTCCTGTCGCTGCTTGTTACGATAAGTCCTGATCGACAGCATCAGTGCCAATCCGAATAAAAATGCCGCGACATAAACGATTATAAAACTCCCGCTCGTCATACTGAGCATCGCTGCTCCGGCAAACCCGGTATTAGCTGCAGTAGCTCCTCCAATCGGTGTAAAGCCGATCATAACTACCAGAGCGATCATACATACACCAAGTACGCCGGTTACGGCACTTTCGATTCGAAACAGCCTTTTGGTACGCTGGATCTTCATCTCTTTTGCCCGATCATGCATACGGGCGATCCTTTCCTCGTTTGTACTCATGTCCGCTCTCCTTTGTTTCTTTCCAGGGGCTTTACACCTCTATATCCCAGGATACCATACGAGAAAGAATTGCGGCTTTCCCGTATCGTATCATGGCAGGATTATATCAGTGCCTTACAACACGTATCTCCCCCTCTACCTACCATGATACCTGAAAACTAAAATCTCCCACCTTTTTTTTAAAAAAATTCAATCTACGTAATATCCTGATAATTTTCGGAGCTTTCCGATATTTTTCTTCGTTTCATAAGGCGTATCTCCGCTATCAGAACCACAGCCGCTGTCACTATCACCGGACTCACGTATCCTATCATAGCCGGCATGCCGGTCTGTGCAACCAAAAGATTGTAAATACTGTGATAGGTGATGGCAACCGCAAGCAGTCCTATTATTCCTGCCATCTGAAGCCATCTGTTCCCCCAGAACCAAACCACTCCGGCCGATACTATGGTTCCGCATATAACATGCATTGCTCCCGTTCCGAAACCACGTATACCCAGGTGAAAAAAGCTCTCCGATCCGTTCATGATCAGGTAGCACACGTTTTCAAATGTCGCAAATCCAACAGATGTCATGAGCACCCGCTCAGGGACTTCGGATTTGTTGGGAGTATAAACCAAAAGATAATAAAGCAACGGGATGAACTTTATTAACTCTTCCACATAAGGTGCGATCTCGATAGACGCGACCGTATTATCTACATAGTTTATCTGCGCCAGATAGGTCGTGATATACGAGGAAAAAAAGCAAGCAGTCACACCTGCGAACAAAAAGATCATGCGTCCTTTTTTTGTTCCCTTCAGGCACAGGATGGAAATGATCATCGGTGCCCCGAGACATATGAATACGTTTTCTATATGACTCATTCGACCACCTCCGTTTTATTCCTGTTTTCAGCGCTCACTACATTCTTAACCGCAACCATGATCACTATAAAGTTTAGCGTGAACATAAAATCTACCCAAAAATAAGGATTGGTGATCGAGTCCCCAAGCCAGAAACATGATATGGTCCAAAGCGAATACTCGAGCACCAGAGTCGCAAAGCCGGTCATGTATAAGGAATACTTCTCAGATACATAACCTGTGAGCTTTTTATTCTGTATTTCTATCTTCAGCGCGCCCACGGCCACCCAGAGTCCTGCCGTCATGACTGCCGCCGCGAGTATATTATCAAAAATACCACCACTGTACATCACGTAAAAAACACCCATCCCTATCGTAAAGGCCGGAACTAAAAGCTGGAGACGGGTCTGCATTCTGATCGCTTTTTTATCGGAAACATATAACATAAGGATCGTCAGAAACAAAAATGATGCATACCATGCGAGATTCGGGATATAGGGATTATTAGGCGTCTCACCATAGAAATACAGATGCAGAACATAGAAAAGGTCGCCAAAAAAGCATTCTACTGCAAACATCGCATACAGTATCCATTCACGTCTGCCCGCAAAAAATGCCATGGAAGACAGCTTACTCTCCTCCATGGTCACAACCTCGTTATGTCCTCTGTTCCTGAATGCAAGACAAGCTGCGACGATCGCGCATATCGCCGTCACCACCAATTGGAACAGATTATCAATCATTTCAACCATAACAGATATTATTCTCCCAAAACCGCTACCGAAGATATGCATCCCTACAGATACGGATCCTCAACGCCTTCTTTTAACAGCTCTTCCTTCATGCGGGCCTTCCCTCTCTGAAGTAGATGGTCAACCCTTTTGGGCTTCACTTTCAATACGTCCGCCACCTGGGAATAGCTCATGCCGTCAAAATACACCAGGTACAGAACCTCCCTGAGCTCAGGATCGATACGACCTAAACACCTGTGGAGTATCTCCGTCTTTTCATTTTGAACCGCTGCCCCCTCGGTGGACTCATCAGACGCCAGGATCTCCTCAAGCCCATCAAGGTCGAAGGTCTCGATCATGGATGCTTTTTTCATATGTCTGGCCGTGAGATTCCTCGCGGTCTTAAAAAGATACGCTTTAAAGCAGTTCTCAGTTATCCACGGGCGTTTCACCATGATCCGCGCAAATGCCTCTATCATCAGGTCCTCAGCATCCTGGTGATCATGTACCATACCATACAGATACCACAGCAGGCTGTCTCCATGACGGAGCATCAGTTCGTCATATGCGGTAGAGTCACCCCTAAGAAACCCGGCATATAACTCGTCATCGGACGGGATTGAATCTTTCTCGCTCATCGGGTCACCTCTCCACATATTTTATGAATCCATTATACGAAAAATAAGCCGAAAAATCAAGTTTTTTTCATAATCATCGTACAGAACAAATGTTTGTTTTTTCTCTTTACAAGCTCATTGATATGTGATATACTATGCTCATATTTTCCATACAGGAGGGCGATATATGTCATTCAAGCTTCATATGCCTTTTCAGCCTACAGGCGACCAGCCGCAGGCCATAGAGAAGATAGTTCAGGGCTTCCGTGAGGGAAATCAGTTTGAGACCCTGCTCGGTGTGACCGGCTCAGGGAAGACATTCACCATGGCAAACGTCATACAGGCTCTGGATAAACCTACGCTTGTCATCGCCCACAACAAAACCCTGGCGACACAGCTCTACGGCGAGTTCAAGGAATTTTTCCCTGAGAATGCCGTTGAGTATTTCGTCTCATACTATGACTACTACCAGCCGGAGGCTTATGTGCCTTCGACCGATACTTATATAGAAAAAGACTCCGACATAAATGACGAGATTGACAAACTTCGTCATTCTGCCACGGCGTCACTCACCGAGCGTCGCGATGTAGTGATCATCTCCAGTGTCTCCTGCATCTACGGACTCGGCTCTCCTATAGATTATCAGCATATGACGGTATCTCTTCGTCCCGGTATGGAGAAGGACAGGGACGATGTCATCAGACAGCTTATAGATATCCAGTACACCAGAAACGACATGGATTTTCACCGCGGAACCTTCCGTGTACGCGGAGATGTGGTCGAGATATTCCCTGCCTCTGCGACTGACAAGGCCCTCCGTGTGGAGTTTTTCGGTGACGAGGTAGACAGGATCACAGAGATAGATGTACTGACAGGTGAGCCGCTTAACACACTTGAGCACATGGTCGTATTTCCCGCATCCCACTACGTGGTCGCTCCGGACAAGATGGAAGCTGCGATCGCAAGGATCGAAGCAGAGCTCGCTCTCCGCGAAGAATACTTTAAGAAAGAAGGAAAGCTCTTAGAGCTCCAGCGCATATCCGAGCGAACGCATTTTGATATCGAGATGCTCAGGGAAACCGGCTTTTGTTCAGGCATAGAGAACTACTCCATGCATCTGGCAGGACGGACTCCCAAGGACTCTCCACAGACTCTCCTGGACTACTTCCCCGATGATTTCCTGATCATCGTTGACGAGTCTCATATGACTATACCGCAGATAGGAGGCATGTATAACGGAGATCAGTCGCGAAAGACAACTCTCGTCGACTACGGCTTCCGTCTGCCATCGGCAAAGTGCAACAGGCCTCTCTCCTTCGAGGAATTTGAGTCTCATATAAACCAGATGCTTTTTGTATCAGCCACACCTTCGAAGTACGAAGAAAGCCATGAGCTTTTGCGCGTGGAACAGATCATCAGACCTACGGGTCTTCTGGATCCCGAGGTTATCGTGCGTCCGATACAGGGGCAGGTAGATGATCTGATCGGAGAGATCAGACGAGTCGTATCAAAGACCGAAGATGACATTCACGGCAAAGTATTGGTGACCACCCTGACCAAACGCATGGCAGAGGACCTGACGAAGTATCTGAAGGAAGCCGATATCAGGGTTCAGTATCTGCATTCTGACATCGATACCATGGAGCGCGCCGAGATCATAAGGAACATGCGCCTTGACAAGTTCGACGTGCTCGTTGGCATCAACCTCCTCCGCGAGGGACTCGATATACCCGAGGTACAGTTAGTAGCCATACTCGACGCAGACAAGGAAGGGTTCCTCAGATCGGAGACCTCTCTGATCCAGACCATCGGACGAGCCGCGAGAAATGTGGACGGACGAGTCATCATGTATGCCGACTCGGAAACCGACTCGATGAAAAAAGCGATCTCCGAGACGAACCGCAGACGTGAGATCCAGGACCGCTACAACAAAGAACACAACATCACACCGCAGACCATTCATAAGGCCGTACGCGATCTGATAAAGATATCATCAAAGGCAGATACGGATATAACAGAAGCGGAGAAGGACGCAGAGTCCATGAGCTACAAAGAACTCGAGAAGGCTGCCCGCGATATGATGAAACGGATGAATCACGCTGCAACAGAGCTCGACTTCGAGTCTGCCGCGAGATACCGTGACCGCATGATGGAATATAAAAAACACATGCAAGAGATAAGGCACGGAGATTGACTAAATAGATTGAAGCAAAGGAGAACAAAGTATGCTTAAACAATATTCCCAAGAACAACTGATACTCAGCGAGGGCGATAAGGACTCCAAGCTGTATAAGATCGTTTCAGGAAATGCAGAAGTGTATGTCGGATACGGAACGAATCACGAAACGATCATAGGTATACTTTCTGAAGGAGCGTACTTCGGAGAGATCGGAGCATTCACTGACAATGCATCCATCTACACCGTCGTCGCCTACTGCGATTGCCTTATCATGGAAATAGAAAAAGACGAGCTTGAAGAATATGCAAAACTGAACTACAGGGATCTGCTCGCCATCATGTCAAATATGGCAAACACGATGACAAACCTTAAGGCTAACATAGAAATGCTCTCTGAAGACATCTCCTCGCTTATAGAGGATCGCGAGAACACAAAGAGAAACCAGGAGATCGCTGAACACATCCGAACGAGCGATGTAACAAAGCAGTTGATCCGATATCAGATAATGATGGGATATAACAATTTATAATACGGAGGAATGAACACAAAATGCCAGCGAAAAAGAACGAAAACAAAAAAATGATCCGCATCCGCGGAGCCAAAGAGCACAACTTAAAAAACATCTCTCTCGAGATCCCGAGAGATGAGTTTGTCGTTCTCACCGGTCTCTCCGGTTCGGGCAAATCATCCCTCGCGTTTGATACGATATACGCCGAAGGTCAGCGCAGATACATGGAGTCACTCTCCTCCTACGCCAGACAGTTCCTCGGTCAGATGGAAAAGCCTGACGTTGAGAGCATCGAGGGCCTCCCGCCTGCCATCTCCATCGATCAGAAGACCACCAACAGGAATCCGCGTTCTACCGTCGGTACGGTTACAGAGATATATGACTACTTCCGCCTGCTCTTCGCCAGAGTCGGCACGCCGCACTGTCCGAACTGTGGCAAGCCCATCGAAAAGCAGACTGTAGACCAGATAGTCGATGAGCTGATGCGCCTGCCGGACGGCACCAGGATCCAGCTTTTGGCCCCGGTCGTACGCGGTCGCAAGGGACGACATGAAAAAGTCCTTGACCGCGCGAAGCGAAGCGGCTACGTCCGCGTTCGCATCGACGGGAACCTCTACGAGCTCACCGACACGATCGAGCTCGATAAAAATATCAAGCACTCCATCGACATCGTGGTAGACCGTCTGAAGATACGTGAGGGTATCGAAAAACGTATGACGGACTCCATCGAGAATGTACTCAAGTTAGCAGACGGACTGATGACCGTGGAGCTGGTGGACGAAGGGAAGGGCGACGAACCAAAGGAACTTCATTTTTCACAGAGCTTTTCCTGCCCTGACTGCGGGATAAGCATAGATGAGATAGAGCCCAGGAGTTTTTCATTCAACAACCCGTTCGGCGCGTGTCCGATATGTAACGGTATCGGATATCGCATGGAGTTCGACGAGGAGCTGATGATCCCCGATCCATCCCTTTCCATCAAGGAGGGCTGCCTTGTGGCACCCGGATGGGCATCGGTAGTCAAGGAGGACAGCTACTCCCGATGTGTACTCGAGGGCGTCGCTAAAGCATACAAGTTCTCTCTCGATACACCCTGGAAGGATTATCCCAAAAAGATCCATGACGTCCTTTGGTATGGTACGGGCGACAGAAAGGTCGATGTCAGCTACGTCAGCCGTAATGGGCGCGGACAGTATCATGTATCGTTTGATGGTATTTTTAACAATATAAAGCAGCGCTATCGTGAAACATCATCAGAGTGGTCACGTCAGGAATACGAAGCCCTGATGCGCATCACGCCATGTGATGAGTGCGGCGGCAGACGTCTGAAACCTGAGTCTCTCGCTGTCACGATCGGTGATAAAAACATATCCGAGCTTTGCGACTTTCCCATACAGAAACTTAAAACATTCATGGACGAAGTTGATCTCACACCACGTCAGCAGCAGATCGGACGTCTGGTATTAAAAGAGATCCGCTCAAGGCTTGGATTCCTGGTCGACGTGGGGCTTGATTATCTGAATCTGGCCCGTGCGACAGCCACTCTCTCCGGCGGTGAGGCCCAGCGTATCAGGCTCGCAACGCAGATAGGTTCCGGACTCGTCGGAGTCGCATACATACTTGACGAACCGAGTATAGGACTTCATCAGCGTGACAACGACAAACTCATCGCCACTCTGAAAAAGCTCCGCGACCTCGGGAACACCCTTATAGTCGTAGAGCATGATGAAGAGACGATGCTCGCTGCGGACTATATAGTCGACATAGGACCGGGCGCGGGCTCACACGGAGGCGAGGTAGTCGCTACCGGTACAGCCAAAGACATCATGAAGGAAAAATCCTCCATCACCGGCAGATATCTCTCGCACAAAGTTGAGATACCCATCCCACCCACGAGACAAAAGCCATCCAACTGGCTTACCATCCAGGGCGCTGCGGCAAACAATCTCAAGAACATAAATGTAAAGCTTCCGCTTGGTATTTTTACATGTATCACGGGCGTATCGGGATCGGGTAAATCATCTCTGATCAACGAGGTCCTGTGTAAAAGCCTTTTGAAAACACTTAACCGCGCGCATACCATACCCGGAAAGCACAAGGCCATAAAGGGAATAGAGAAGCTTGATAAGGTAATAGAGATCGACCAGTCACCTATCGGGCGCACACCCAGATCCAACCCTGCCACATACACGGGAGTATTCGATCTGATCCGAGATCTCTTTGCTTCCACTCCCGATGCGAAAGCAAAGGGATATAAGAAGGGACGTTTTTCCTTCAACGTCAAGGGCGGTCGTTGCGAGGCATGTGCCGGCGACGGTATCATAAAGATCGAAATGAACTTCCTCCCGGACATCTACGTTCCATGCGAGGTCTGCGACGGACGCAGGTACAACCGCGAAACACTGGACGTCCGCTACAAGGGTAAAAACATTTACGAGGTTCTGGATATGACGGTCGAGGAGGCATTGGACTTCTTTAAGCACATCCCGACCATTCACAGAAAAATACAGACAATGTACGATGTCGGCCTGAGCTACGTCAAGCTCGGTCAGCCATCCACGGAGCTGTCCGGCGGTGAAGCACAGCGAATCAAACTGGCAACCGAATTGTCACGCCGCTCTACCGGTAAAACCATATACATACTGGATGAGCCGACCACAGGTCTTCACTTTGCAGATGTCCACAAGCTGATCGACATACTTCACCGACTCACCGAGGGAGGCAATACGGTAGTCGCCATCGAGCACAACCTCGACGTGATAAAGACAGCCGACTACATCATAGATATGGGCCCCGAGGGTGGAGACAAAGGTGGAACGGTTATAACACAGGGCACTCCGGAGGAGGTTGCCGCATGTGACGATTCCTACACAGGACAGTATCTAAAGAGGATTCTAGACAAGTAGAAGGGAGAGATATCGCTATGTACAGTTTTTTTGCCATGATGGCCAGGATGAAATATATCTCACGTTGGGCACTGATGAGAAACTCCCGTGAGGAGAATGTCAGTGAACATACACTCGAGGTTGCCATGATCGCTCATGGTCTCGCACTGATATCGAAAGATCGGTATTCTATAAATGTAGACGAGGCACGAGCTGCCCTCAAGGGCATCTATCATGACGCCAATGAGATCATCACCGGAGATATGCCGACACCGGTCAAGTACTATGACGAAGACATACGTGCATCATATAAGAGAGTGGAGAACATCGCCAGCCATACCCTGATGAACAAACTCCCGCCCGACATGCAGAAGTTCTATCAGCCTCTGCTCTTCGGAGAGGAGGAGGCTTTAGACTTCCTCGACAAGCTCGATGAAGGCGGCCGCGTCGATGCCGATACATTGAACTCCGATAAGAAAGCTCTCGACGCGTACGAGTGGCGTCTGGTCAAGGCCGCTGACAAGCTCTCCGCCCTGATCAAATGTATCGAGGAGCGTAACAGCGGCAACCATGAGTTTGACAGCGCCTATGATTCAACCCGTGCCACCCTCGAAGCCATGGACATCCCCGCCGTCGAGGACTTTCTGAACGAATTTCTCCCTGCCTACGAGCTCACACTCGATGAGTTGCAGGGGCGCTGATAAGCAAAACGCCCGGAAAATGAAACACATTCTAAGGACAACATAAGCCGAGTTTATCAGACAAGTAGTGCTTTTTGATAGGTGACCCGAGGACTTGTTTGAGCGTAGTTTGACAAACGAAGTGCAGTCAAACAAGCGAGTTCCGCAGGGGCACCTAAGGTTATCAAAAAGCACTACGAGTCGATAAACACGTGCCGTTGGCCGTGAATGTGTGTTCATTGACGGGCGTGTGATTATCTGCTATGAAACAATAAATTAAAAAGGGACGCTTGCGCGTCCCTTTGTTAGCTATATGACTGAGATCAGAAGTCCGGCTCGATAAGTCCGTATGTCGATCCCTTACGCTTGTAAACAACGTTTACTTCGTCAGTATCAGCATTTCTGAATACGAAGAAGTTGTGTCCGAGAAGCTCCATCTGTACGCAAGCCTCCTCCGGATCCATCGGCTTCATGGCGAAGCGCTTGGAACGGATGATCTCGATCTCCTCCTCATCGAAGGCATCCTCATCGATAAAGCTCTTTGAAAGCTGTGCAGCGTTCTGCTCTTTATCAATAAGCTTGTTTTTGTACTTGCGAAGCTGTCTCTCGATGACCTCCTCTACCAGGTCGATCGAAACATACATATCAGTACTTGTCTCCTCTGCACGGATGATGGTTCCCTTCATCGGGATCGTAACTTCGATCTTCTGACGAGACTTCTCTGTGCTGAGTGTAACATGAACCTCTGTGCTCTCATTGAAATAGCGCTCAAGCTTTCCGATCTTCTCTTCTACGGCCGAGCGCAGCCCCTCCGTTACATCGATATTCTTTCCGCTAACAACTAGATTCATAGGCCAAGTCTCCTTTTTCAAGTATTTGCTACACCCATAAACACGTTCCGGGCAATAGCATCTCTTGTAATGATTATACTACAAAACTCCCCAATCGGCAACCACTATTTTTCCATAAAACTCTATCAAAAAGCCGAAGATGTCTGACATCTCTACGAAACAATCCGAATTGTAACTGACAATAATCTGACTTAAAAATCGGTCGACTTTCGTGGATAATGTTTATAATTATGTTGACAAGTGTCGATTTACGTAAAAATCGCGGCTAAAATGTGGATAAGTATGCACATGTCATACTCTACTCCTGTCTTCGTACTTCTGTTCGAAAAACGAAGTTGTCAGACTACTTATCCTGATATTCGATAGCTGCTCCGATGAATCCTTTGAACAGCGGATGAGGATGATTCGGTCTGGATTTGAACTCCGGATGAGCCTGTGTGGCTACATACCACGGATGAGACGGGATCTCCATCATCTCTACTATCCTGTTGTCAGGAGACAGGCCCGATAACTTCATGCCATTTTTCTCGAGATCGTCACGATAGTAGTTGTTTACCTCATAACGATGTCTGTGTCTCTCACTGATAGTATCCGTTCCATACAACTCTCTTGCTTTGGTTCCCTCTGCAAGCACACACGGATATGATCCCAAACGCAGGGTTCCACCGATGTCTTCTACTCCGTTCTGATCCGGCATCAGGTGGATGACCGGATGAGTTGTCGCAGGGTCAAGCTCGGCAGAATGAGCATCGTTCCAACCGATGACGTGTCTCGCAAACTCAACGATACCGAGCTGCATTCCCAGACACAATCCCAGGAACGGAACATCGTTCTCTCTCGCATATTTGATGGATGTTATGATACCCTCGGTACCTCTCTCTCCGAAACCGCCCGGGACGATCACTCCGCTGACATCACTGAGATAATCAGCAACATTGTCCTCCGTGAGTTCCTCGGAATCAACCCACTTGATCTCAACGTTGACATTGTGAGCATAGCCTCCGTGCTTCAGAGACTCCACTACACTTATGTATGCGTCATGAAGTGCGGTATACTTTCCGACAAGTGCAACGGTAACATCCTTATTAACGTTTTTAATGTTTTCTACCATTGTCTGCCATTCTTCGATATCAGGCTCCGGGCAGTCCAGATGCAGGCACTTGCATGCTATCTGAGCGAGTCCCTCCTTCTCCATTGCGAGAGGCACCTCATAGAGAGTCTCCACGTCAAGATTCTGGATAACGTGATCGGCAGGTATGTTACAGAAAAGGGATATCTTGTCCCTGATCGATTTATCAAGAGGGATCTCGGTACGGCATACCACGAGATCAGGCTGAATCCCCATCCCCTGCAGTTCCTTTACGCTCTGCTGGGTGGGCTTTGACTTCAGTTCCTCGGATGTCCTCAGATACGGTACCAAAGTCACATGGATGATGATGGCATTCTCATGACCTATATCAAGCTGGAACTGACGTATCGCCTCCAGGAAAGGTTGACTCTCGATATCTCCGACCGTACCACCGACCTCGATGATAGCGATCTGAGTATCCTTGCAGCCATCATTTCTATAGAATCTGCTCTTCAATTCGTTTGTTATGTGCGGGATAACCTGTACGGTTCCACCACCATAGTCTCCTCGACGCTCCTTAGAGAGTACCGACCAGTATACCTTTCCCGTAGTAACGTTACTCTGCTTGGTCAGGCTCTCATCAATGAACCTCTCATAGTGACCCAGATCGAGATCCGTCTCTGCACCGTCGTCGGTCACGAAAACCTCTCCATGCTGGATCGGATTCATGGTTCCCGGATCGATATTGATATAGGGATCAAACTTCTGCATGGTCACCTGAAAACCTCTCATTTTCAGAAGACGACCGAGCGATGCTGCGGTGATTCCTTTTCCCAGACCGGACACAACTCCTCCGGTCACAAACACATACTTAACAGCCATAATTCCTCTTTTCTAAACGTCAGAAGCACCGCATAACGGTGCCTCTGAAAACAATGGTTTCATACAAAACGATTATACTGTATTTTCAGTTATTTTACAACCTTTTTTTCCAATTTTTTGAACTGCCAACACTGTGACACATGATTCTGATACTTTATAATAAGAAATTTCTGCATTGGAGGGATTCACTATGAGAAGCAAAAAGGCACGTATCCGTATCGCATGTATATCAGCTTTTTGTCTCGCCGTAGCGTTGGTCGGACCACGTATCAGTGATGCCGGGGCGCAGGCAAGGATAGTTTCTTCATATGTTAGTGGCAATCCCGGTTCCGGCATCTTCAGATATATGAAGGTGATCGGTCCTTCAGATCAGGCCTCCTCCGAAAAGAATTCCGATAGTTTTGCAAGACGCGTTGAGAGTCTCAGCACGGATGATACATATATTAATGCTCTCGGCTCTGCGCTGTCCACACAGCTTCTGTCCTTTTTGAGTAATCCCGGTGCATCTTCTGCCTACATCGATGATGTGACAGGAAGCGAGCTTGCTGTTCTGAACCAGGATCTCATAAACAACGGTTATGACGGCAGCTACAGAGATATCGTGACCAAGGTCAGGTTTACACTTCCGGCCGGAACTCTTCCTTCCGGAGTTAACAGGATGGATTCTGCTTTATTCTATCTCGAGCAGGCTATATCGAGATATCCGACACTCTGCTGCCTGTTTACCATGGGATCATATGACAATGTAAACAACACCCTTACGGTGTATTCTCCGGTTCCTAAGTCGGAGCTCTCGAACACGATCAGCACCTATCAGCAGACTCTCGAGGATATGCTGAAGGTCATCAGAGACAACGGCTCCAATATGAGCGATGCTGAAAAGGTTCTTTACTTACATGATCAGGTAGTAGCCATAACTGAGTACTCCGTCAGCAGAAGTGAAGTATATTCACGTGACTATATCCCTGCTGCAACATTGATCTATAATCTGTCCGTATGCCAGTCATACGCGGCGGCTCTTAACCAGGCACTCAGATCCGCCGGGCTTACGTCCTACGTCCTGTATTCAAACTCTCACGCCTGGGTCGCAGTTCGTGTGGGTGGTTCATGGTACTATGTCGATCCGACCTATGATGACTCGAAGGTCTATGGTCAGAGTTCGGACATGGTCAAACATAACTATGTTCTGGTTGGAAACAATGCCGATGAAAGCTTCGTTGCTTCGCACACGCTAAGCACTGAGTATGCTCCTCATTTTACCGAGATCACAAACTCACTCGGAGGAGCGGCTGATTCTTTCTTCCCAAGTCAGATCAATATTAAAAATATCACGTCACAGATGAGTTACGCAAACAGAGGCTTCTACTATGCCGATAACAATATCATTTATAAATGGAGTCGCACGAATAATCAAAGAGAGACTCTGAGCGGTTTTCCTACCGCTTCATCAAGACGTGTGGCCGCACTGGATAGTTTCGTCTATATCAGCGGAACCGACGGACTGTACAAAATGGATCCGGGATCCTCATCTGCAACACGCATAGCTACGGAATCCATCACCGGCATGTATGAGGCTGCGAGAAAGCTGTATGTCTCAAAGGGTGGTGCATATAACATCTATCTGAATCAGTCATCACCTGTGGGTACACCTTCGCCTGCGCAGACCTTAAGCCCGTATTCAACCCCGCTGCCGTCAGGCTACACACCTATGCCTGTCACATCAGCGACTCCGGGATCCACGGCATCAGCAGTGCCTACCTCGACGAGCAGGATACCTACAGTTCCGCCTTATCCTACGGCGACCATATATGATCCGACAGTTGTTAGCCCGTTACCTACAGGATATACACCGGGCCCGACTTCTTCGGCCTACCCGGACAGTGGCAACTTTACCACTCCGGCGAAGACCAGTATATCCAAACTGAGTAACTCTGCGACCAGAGCGGCATTTGTCAAATGGAAGAAAGTAAAGGGTGCCACCAGATATCAGGTACAGTATTCACCCTCAAAAAGCTTCAATACCAAACAGATAAGGGTATCCATGACCAGCTCGGTCACGATAGCAAATCTGTTTAAAAACAAAACCTACTATTTCCGTGTCAGAGCGGTAAAGATCAAAAGAGTAAACGGCGTGATTGCCTACAAATACGCGCCATGGAGCGCCAAAAAGAAACTGAAGATCAAGAAATGATCTCCAGTGCCTTTGCGAGCTGATTATCTGAATCAGTTCCTTTATTCTCTTTTTCACCGGTATAAGCTAACTCAACATCCGGAGTCAGTCCCTTTCCATGGATATGTGTTCCATTCGGAAGGAGATACTCTCCGGTTGTGAGCTTGACCGCACCGAGTTCATCAGGCAGTCTGAATATCGCCTGAACGATTCCCTTTCCATACGTAGTCTCGCCGACAAGCTTTGCTCCGGCCCTCTCGTGAAGTGCCCCTGCAAAAGCCTCTGCTCCGCTGGCAGACCCGCCGTTGATCAGGATCACCATCGGCTTATCAAGTCTTTCCTTCGCAGTTGATTTGTATACCATATCCTTCTGACCTTTTCTGGTCTCGGTCAAAAGAGTCCCCTCAGGCAAAAGCCTGTCAAGCATGGACAATACCGCCGTGAGTACTCCTCCGGGGTTGTCTCTCAGATCAAATATCACGGATTTCATTCCCTGCTTTTCCAGCTCATCTATGGACTTGTTGAACTGCTTCGGAGTCTCTCTGTCAAAGCTTTCTATACAGACATATCCGATCTTATCTTTAAGCATCCTGTATGAAACAGATTTATTTACGATACTCTCAGGAATGACCGTTAAATCAAGCTCTGTCTTTTTCCCGGACTGATCAGTCCTTGATACCTTTATCACATGCTTCTGTCCCGACTTCTCGCGGATCTTTAGGATGATATCATCTACGGTCATTTTTTCCGTAGATTCTCCGTCAAAACCGATGATCACGTCACCCTTTTTGAAACCGGCCCTCTCTGCCGGCGAATCCTTGTTAACATCCGAAACTATTTTTTCTCCGGTGGAGGGCATCGTGCTTATAGTGACCCCTATCCCGATATACTCACCATCGTTATGAGTCTTTACCTGGTTCAGCTCATCGTAGGTCAAAAATGCAGAGAACTGATCTCCCAGAGCAGCTACCATGCCCTTCGCCGCATACTCAGCAAACTTCTTGTCTGTCGTTTCATTTTTCCAATAATACTTGTCAACATAGGTCTCAACCACCCTCGTCAGATCGTAGACACCGTCAGCTGCCGGAGTCGTTGAGAGCGGATGGATCTTCAGTATATCGCAGACAAGCATCGCCAGGGTCAGCAAAAGGACTCCCGTGACGATGCCTGTTAAATACAATCTCCAGGGTTTCATGCTTGTCTCCTTAGTACTCTATCGTTTCGAGGTAATTCATATACTTCATGACCATAAGCGCGATCTGGAACGTGATCGCATCCTCGAACGTCTGTATATCAAGTCCCGTCATCTTCTGAAGCTTGTCAAGTCTGTACACAAGGGTATTTCTGTGGATATACAGCTCCCTGGATGTCTTTGACACGTTCAGATTGTTTGAGAAAAACTGATCTATCGTTGTCAGAGTCTCCTCGTCAAACTCCACCGGACGCTCGCTTCCGAATATCTCACGTATGAACATACGACACAGCTGCAGAGGAAGCTGATAAATAAGTCTGCCTATGCCGAGATTCCCGTAGGCAACAACTCTTCTGTCACTGTAAAAAATATTTCCGACGTCCAGAGCCATCTTCGCTTCCTTGTACGAACGGGATACCTCCTTGATATCGCTGACAACCGTTCCATAGGATACGCGGGCGCTCACCATGACCTCGCTCTCAAGGGTATCCACGAGCTCATGCGCTATCAGATTCAGATCATCCACCGTCTCCTCGTCGGTCATCTCCTTAACGATGATGATATCCTTCTCGTCAACAGCCGTGATAAAGTCCCTGTTACCTCCCGAGAACAGACTCCTGATCGTCTCCATGATCCCGGCATCTTTTTCTCTGGCTACCTCTACCAAAAATACCACGCGTCTCGCTCTCATTTCTATATGAAGTTTCTGAGAACGATTCAGGATATCAACTAAAAGAAGATTATCCAACAAAAGGTTCTTAATAAAATCATCCTTATCGTATTTGTCCTTGTATGCGACCAGAAGATGATTCATATGGAAAACAACTATCTTTCCGGTTTTCTTTGCTTCTTCAGAATCTCCGTCCACCACAACTACAAACGACATATCATCGTCATCGTAAACCTTCAGAAAGAAGTTCCCTTTAACAAGCTTTATATCATCAGCCAGTGCGACAAAGGTCCTGATATCCTTCTCGATATCCTTTATCGCACCCCCGGTCTGTGCGAGGACATTCGCCTCACGGTCATAGACCGTCAGATCCACACCCGTGATATCATTTATCCCATCTATAGTTTGCTGGATGAGCTGATTGGAAATCATATATACCTCCTGAGATTCTTCCTATTATTATAAAAATAAACCCAAATAGTATTCTATCACAAGAGTTTCACATTGTCAAAAAACTGACACCGATATGATTTGAAAGTGACACCAAACTGTACCAAAACTGACCTTTTTTTGTGAGAAAGCTGACAAAACCTCATGCTAGAATACACACATAGTCAAGAAAACACAGGGGCATTTTTCAGACCCCGGAAAGGAAGATATTATGATTAAAAAAACAGTTAAAAAAGGTTTAGCATTCACACTTGCAGCTTCACTCGCATTTGGCGCCGCACCGTTTTCGGGATTTGACGGGGCTCCAAACGTAGCACACGCTGAGCAGACATCAAGCATCTACACAACAGCAAAGAGCGTTACGCTCACAACAGGAACAACAAACTTTTTTGAGCTTGGAAATATAGGAACATCACTTTCAAGCTTCGTAGGTTCGGAAAAGCTTTTGATCAAAACGAGCAACAAGGATGTAACGGGACTTGCTCTTGCGGAGAGTCCGGAAAACTGGCTTGACAAGATAGAGCTTGAGCGCAGCACGGAAGGCACTCCAAAGATCTACGTAAAGGGTCTCAAAGCCGGCACCGCAACCCTCACACTCGTAGCTGTAGACGGAAGCAACAACGAGATCGCAAACTCGACACAGACCATCGACGTTTCAGTTTCAGATCTTGTAAAGAACGTAGTAGTAAAGGACAAGGATTCCAAAGCGTTAGATGATCTTGCTACGATCTCAATGGTAAATAAAAAATCCGCTGAAGTATCGGTAGATCTTAACAACATCTCATATGATGGTTTCGACGTAACTACCGACTATACGGCAAAGGGTATCTACGTTGAGGATACTTCAGTAGCAACTGCAGCATACGCGAATAAAAAGATAACCTTCACCGGAGTTAAGCCGGGAACGACAAAGGTTTACATCTATATACCTGCTGAGAACATCCGTCGTCAGTTCACACTCCAGGTAACAGAGGACACCGTCCTTTCTGCCACACTCGACGGAGCTACCTACGCCATCGGAACTGACAAGAAATGGATGAAGGATAAAAAGGAAGTTTCCGCTCCTGTTATCTACCTTAACAACAATACAAAGACTGCTCAGATAAATGCAGTTTCATCGAACGGAAAGGCAGTTACATTTACCTCCACCGGAGATATCGTAGTAGGTAATGACGGCTCCATCAGTGCAAAGCTCGACTCTGCAGGCAAGGTGACTACCGGTAACGCCAAGGTAACATTCGGTGTAGCTGCAGACGCTGACAAGAACATGAGCGCAATAGAGGGAATCGAGGTAAATGTAGTCATCACATCGGATCCGGTAAATGTAGCCAAGGTTGAGGCGTTCAATTCGGAAAACAAATCTCTCGGAAAGTCAGAGGGAAGCTTTACCGTAGCAGGCAGCACCATAACGGGTGTTCCGGGTGTACCGGCAGCAGAGGCAGATCAGGCTGTCATCAAGCTCTCCACCAAAGACAAGACTTCTGAGACATTTACTATCGATTCAAATATCGATGAAAAATACATCGACATCACAGTTAAGAGCGGTGCTGAGTTTATCAAACTTGAAGGCAAGACGATAACGGCCGTAAAGAAGGGCTCAGCTTCCATCGAGATCAAGGCAAAGGGCGATGAGAACACATTGGCAAACGCAACCGCAACCGTAGTATTCAAGGTTGAGGTACTTGACAAAAATGTCAACAACGTGATCACTGCTTCACCGATCTTCGTTAACAAAGACAAACTTACGGATACCATCAAGGCAACCGCTACTCACGGAAACAAACTCAGCTACTACCTTGCAAAGGAAGTTGACGGAAAGCTCGTAGCTACAAACAAGGATTCAGATCCGAACTATGACGTATCGGTAAACACTCTTACAGGAGAGGTTACATACAAGAATACCACCAGAAGCGGTTACTGTTACATAGCCGTTGTTGCAGCTGACGATGTCGCAGATTCGATCAAACCTGAGGACGCTTTCGTAAAGGTAACCTACGGAGATTATGTAAAGAAGGCATCTGACCTCGTTGTAGCATCAACCAAGCTCAGCGTAAAGGCAGGTCAGTCAGTAGGCTGTGGAGCAACATCCACTCAGGAGCTTACATACACATCAGATGATGAGAATGTCGCAACCGTTGCAGCTGACGGAACCATAACAGGTGTTTCTGCCGGTACCGCGATCATAACCATTAAGGCCAAAGAAAACGATGAGATGAACGAAGGTGAAAAGAGTGTAACAGTTATCGTTTCAAAGAACACCAACACTCTCTCAGCCAAAGGAAAGACCGTTAAGATCAGTCTTGCAAAACTCAACAAAAAAGACCAGAAAGTAAAGGCCGCATCTGCTGTCAAAGTATCAAAGGCAGTAGGCAAAGTAACCTACGTAAAGAAGTCAGGAAACAAGGCTGTCAAGGTTGCATCAAACGGAAAGCTCACGATCAAAAAGGGCTTGAAGAAGGGCACCTACAAGGTAAAGGTTACTGTTAAGGCTGCAGGAAATGCATCTTACGGCAAGGCAAGCAAGGTTGTCACAATAAAGATCGCAGTTAAATAATAACTACAGTATATTCACTGCTTATATGTTCTCCTAAAAAAGAGCCGGGCGATTATAAATCGTCCGGCTCTTGACATTTTTAAATATGAAATATTATCTGCGTCTGCGGTTGGATCCGTGCTGCTCATAGTATCTTCTCTTGTCATCATACATACGCTCATCCGCCATATGCATGAGAGTATCAAACGTATAACCCTCACTCGAAAAGGCAGTACCGATGGATACCGAACGCCCCTTCTTTTCGATCATGTCGCGTACCTCTCTGACAGCCATGGTGAACTGTTCGCGGTTGCCGCCCTCACGGATGACCAAAAACTCGTCTCCGCCCATGCGGAACACTCTCCTGTCGCCGAATACTTCCTTCAGACTGTCGGCAACATCGATGATCAGTTTATCACCGGCATCATGGCCGTGCTCGTCATTCATCCTCTTCAGTCCGTTTATATCGCACATCATGAGGCCGTACGGGTTTTCACTCTGCTCCATCTTCTCCTTCATCTCGTCGAGCGAACGACGGTTGGAGATACCCGTGAGCGAATCGATATAGCTGTACTTGATAAGCTGCTTCTGCGCATCACGCTGGCGCATGACAACCACAAGGAAGAAACCGAGTAGTCTGAGGATACCGGTAAGCTCTTTCGCCTTGTCCGCAGGCGGGTTGTCGACACCGAAGAATCCTATATAACCGCCTTCTTTTTCAAGCGGACTCGTGATAAGCGAATTGATGCCATGAGTTTTCAGGATCGAATACATTTTTTCATTTGTTTCGCGGTATTTTTCCACATCCTCAATCAACTGATATCCGGTCTCATTGAATTTCTTATACCATAACTGGATCGTTTCGTTGAATGGCATCTTTTTCTGATTCTCGATCAGAGGCGTTACACCGTCTCTGCACCATTCATATGTTTCCTCGAATGATCCGTCAAAATGATCCTCAAAAATATACGCTCTGTCGGCACCGGACTCTTCACCCAGATAAGCGAGCATCTGCTCGATGATGACCTCCGGATCCTGACCGGAGAATGAATACTTCAAAAGATTGTTTACGAACTGCTGGTTATCAAATCTCTGATGCTCCATCATCATACGTCTCTGCGCCTGAGTGATCATGACAAGGATAAAAATGATAAAGCCCAGCTGCATGAGCATGCCGTTACTTATATACTTTTTCCCGCTCACGACATACTGGAACAGATCCACACCCGATCCGACCACAAAGCAAAACGTACCAAAGTACAATGCACGATTAAGCGTTTTGTGCCTGTGCTTTCTGTGCTCGAGCCAGTCATCTATGATCACTATAATAAGCACGATCAGACAACCAACACATGAGATCACATTAAGGAAGTTTATATCATGGAGATCCACTCCGCTTATTATCCTCAGCCCATACAACAGGCTCGCGCAGACTATGGTAAACCAGAAGGAAATCTTCTCGTATATACGACGTCTTTTTTCCGTAACGGAGTTTACAAATACGACCAGCGGGAATCCTATAAAGGACAGACATGAATAATCAACAACACGTATCAATAACTGATTGTGAATAAAAATATGCGGAACGAGAGTCGGCACTGCTGACCAGACACCTCCAAGGATAACCGACATGGCGAGTGCCGGCATATGGTAATTTGTGTTTTTCAGTCCGATCGAGCTGATAAACATTACCAGCACCAGGATACCAAATATAACTATAAGGAAGGAAAGCAAAAATGAGAAGCCGTGAGTTTTAAACACCATCGCGTTAAAGTCAGTCGGCGATCCCACACATGATTCCTTAAAAAATCCCGAACCCTCTCCGGCATAGATCGGCTCGCAGACAAGCCTTATCACACCTCCGGCAGGTCGGCAAAAGATATGGTGAATGTGATCACCATATCCCTTTCCTGTTATGTTTTCCTCGGGATGATAGTCATAGACTAAACGATCGTTCAAATATACCTGAAAATAGATATTGTGGCTGACGAGATTCCAAACATCATCAGCCTTTGACTGGACAGGGGTCGTGCGAGTCAACGAAATAGTCTCGCCGGCTTCCATTTTGGGCATGTCATACAGATCAAGCATGCGTCCGTCTTCTGTTTTCCACTCGTCACTGAAGCTGATGAGATCAGCAGCGGTCTCATCTTTTCCGACAACACTATAAAGCCCGTAGGAGAATACCAATACTACGAGAGCCACATAGATTATGTACAGAATTCGGTGCAGTTTCATAAACCTTACTTACCCCTTATACAATCCTCTCTTATCGATAACACGTACAGCCTTACCTTCACTCCTGTCAAGTGATTTCGGCTCGACAAGTTTGACATTTGCAAGGATTCCAAGCATCGCTTTCAGACCTGACACAAGCTTCTTCACTGCGATAGACTCGTCGAAGGTCTCATCCGCGGCCATAAACGGTGTCTTTTCAACCATGATCTCGATGCTGTCCTGATGCGCCTTGTCACGAGTGACAACGATCTGATAGTTCGCCTGATAACCCTGATTGATAAGAACTGTCTCAATCTGTGACGGGAATACATTTACTCCCTTTACGATGAGCATATCATCGCTTCTTCCCAACGGCTTGGTCATTTTTACATGAGTTCTGCCGCAGGCACATTTTTCATGAGAAAGGATACAGATATCACGCGTACGATATCTGAGAAGCGGAAACGCCTCCTTGGTGATACTCGTAAATACGAGCTCGCCCTTTTCTCCGTCAGGGAGAACCTCTCCTGTCTGAGGATTGATAACCTCAGCGATGAAGTGATCCTCATTTATATGCATACCCGTCTGGGTCTCACACTCAAAAGCAACACCCGGACCCGATATCTCCGTAAGTCCGTATATATCATACGCCTTGATGCCGAGAGATGACTCTATCTCCTGGCGCATCTCCTCGGTCCACGCCTCCGCGCCAAAGATTCCGGCTTTCAGTTTCAGGCGATCCTTCACGCCTCTTTCCTGGATACTCTCTGCCAGATATGCCGCATAAGACGGTGTACAACAAAGGATAGTCGATCCCAGATCATTCATAAACTGGATCTGACGCTCCGTGTTTCCTGATGACATCGGCAGTGTCATGCATCCCAATCTGTGAGAACCTGCATCCAAGCCGGCTCCTCCGGTGAAAAGACCGTAACCGTAGCAAACATGCACCACGTCCTCTTTTGATCCGCCTGCCGCCACGATGGCACGTGCACAACAGTCTGCCCACAGATCCAGGTCATGCTGTGTATAGAACGCGACAACCCTGCGTCCGGTAGTACCGCTCGTAGAATGGATCCTGACAACTTCATCCATAGGTCTTGCCAGAAGGCCATACGGATATGCCTCTCTAAGGTCATCCTTTGTCAAAAATGGAAGCTTGTGCAGATCCTCGATCCCATGGATATCCTCGGGACGGATTCCCTTGTTCTCCATACGGTTCCTATAATAAGGAACATTGTCATATACATTTTTCACCTGTTTAACCAGGCGTTCATCCTGCCACGCTTTCAGCTGCTCGCGTGAAGCAGTCTCTATCTCTTTTTGAAAAAACTCACCCATTGCTTTGTCTCCTTACTTAACCCCTTCAATTTATCCCCATTTTGGGAAAAGGGCCGGCAACAATTGCCGACCCTCCTGTTATAACCTTTGTATATTATAACTTGGTAACGTTTGCTGCCTGTGGTCCCTTTTCTCCCTGGATGACCTCGAACTCAACCTCATCACCCTCATCAAGAACCTTGAAGCCGTCCATCTGCAGTGCTGAGAAATGTACGAATACGTCTGTACCCTCTTCATCTGAGATGAAACCGAAACCCTTCTTTGCATCAAACCACTTTACTGTTCCCTTCATGTGTTTATGCCTCCTAAAAAATAAAAATTTAACACAATGTTTACTTTACCATATGGACTTGGAAAAGTCAAGCAAAAAACAAAAAACCATCACATACGTGATGGTTTTTACGGAAACTCTTCGAGTTTCCTCTCCCCCTGCCGGGCTCGAACCGGGAACTCTTCGAGTTCCCTCGACACAGGAGGTTAACAGCCGAGTTGCTCAAGGAACTCTTCGAGTTCCTCGACTGAGCTAAGGAGGAAAACAAAAAACCATCACATACGTGATGGTTTTTTCGCTCCCCCTGCCGGGCTCGAACCAGCGACACATCGGTTAACAGCCGATTGCTCTACCGACTGAGCTAAGGAGGATCATTGCCCAGGGGGTGTTACGTTCCCTGAAAACTGCATACTACATATCATCAAAACCAAGTAAAACAACCAAAAGGTCAAGCCTTCGATCGATTAGTATCCGTCAGCTGCATACAT
>CAMVOY010000037.1 GCA_947169235.1 uncultured Lachnospiraceae bacterium
GCCTATGCAGCCGTCCACATCGCGGACAATCAAAACATCCGAGATAGGGCTGTCCCTTCACAGATAAATCATAACCGACCGCCTATGTGGCCGTCCCTTACTTGATCGCAACGCTTCCACCTGTCTCACCAAGAAAGACTATCTTGCCCCCTTCCGGCATCGGCACCACATCAGTGATTCCCACAACATGCGACGAATACACCACCTCGCCGAACTTGTTGTATACATAGACCGCGCTCTTTTCAGGTCTCTTAGCAATCTGCACCTCGCTGTTCTTAACAGCATCCCCTATCTGATACCACTTCGCCCGATCACTCGAAAGACTTATTTCTTTTTGTGTCCCGTCGAACACCGGCAGATCATTTGCAGGAATAAACTCACTTCCATTACTCAGCTGAATCCTCATCTCATTGTCGACCACTACGATCTTTGCATCAACCAGATCCCTGCTTCTTGAAGAAGGTATCGTCTGGAACGCGACCAGGTTCTCCTTATCGGCAATCTTTAAAAGCCTCGTTCCCATTCCATTTACCACAAACACGTATCCCGGATATTCTTCCGGAAGGATCACATTCGCACTCGCTGTATCATACATACAGGATGAATAAACATCACCCGTCATGCATAACTCTGCACCATTCATCGCCTGCCATGAGGATAAAACCTCCTCACTGACCGGGTTTTCCTCCATCTTTTCACCCACATAAGATTTGTCTTCATAACTGCCTATCTCCGGAAAAGAATTAACCTTCATACCGTTAAGCAAAACCTTTCCGTTTGCCGCATCAGTGAACGAAACTGACTGAGGATTCACCGCAAGCCTGATATCATTAATACCACTATCCGAAACCTCATAAGCAAGCTCCGTAAATCTTTCGTCACTTGTCAAAGCGTAATCCGAGCAAGTAGTGTTAACAGGTCCTATTTCTTCCACATGCATGTACTTGTGATCCGGAAAAGATATCCTGTCGATCACCTCTCCGGTTTCACTCGCCACTATATATGACCCCGCATAAGCATCATACTTCTTTGGTATCTCATTCACTATCTTCGGAGTATCCTTACTCTCCTCAGAAACCGATATTCCTTTTTCTTCAAGACAGGCCTTGAGTATAGCCTGCGCCACAAGGCCGTTCAGCGCACTGCTCCCTCCGTTCGTGAGCACTGAGACACTGATCTTCTCATCAGGTGATACCAAAAGATAAGAATGGTTTAAACCGTCATCTCCGCCTTTTCCGAGCACTTCGACTCCGGCATCCCTAAACCCATTCTCCTCTACACTGTCCCAACCGAGACCGCATCCGTCCGCAAACTCATCCCTGTTATCATCCCATCTCTTCGACATGGCCTTTTTATAAAAATCGGAAAAGAGAGCGTTATTTCCGTAAAAAAATCCCGAGCCAAACTTCGCCACATCAGAAGCTGTCGAAAACACTCCTCCCGCTCCGATTGCCATAGCCAATCCGTTCTCATGGAGAGTATGATCCGGTGTGTAGCCCGGAACAAGGTTTTCATTACCAGACACTGTAAACCCTGTCTCTGTTGAGTCCCCACCGGTGGTTGTCATAAGATACTTTTTGATATAATCAGCAAAAGTCAAACCCGACACTCTCTCGGTGATGATCCCCAGCAGATCAAAACCGTCATTACAGTACGACGCATACTTGCCGGGATCAGCCTTCAGCCTTTGCGTAGAGAGAGTTTTTAAAAGCTCATCCTGATGATAACTGTCATCATCAGCGTAAAGGAATTCTCCCTTTACGCTTGACCCCATCAGCCCGGATGTGTGATCCATCAGCATCCGGACCGTGATATTTTTATACCTCGGATCAGCCATCTTGAACTCCGGAAGATAATCGGTCACAGGCCCGTCAAGCTCTACCTTTCCCTGTTCTGCCAGTCTCATTACCGCTGCCGTGGAGTATATCTTACTGACAGAAGCCACGCAGTACATATACTCCTTATCCTTATCAGCCGCCTTCCAGCCGTCGATGGCAGCTCCACCGGCTGCGCTTTCGGCCTCAGTATTGGCGGTTTCAGCCTCACTCGTCCCCGAAAAATACCAGGCACCAAGTAAACACACAGCCCCAAGCGCCATAGCAAATCCGAAGTATTTCACACAATTTTTAATGCTCTTCATTTTCATATACTAATCCTCCATGATGAGAACAACCAGCCGGTATACACTCACTTTCGCAGATTTTTTTACTCTGTCATAAGCTCCGTAACAGATATTTTTCTGACTCTGCCTGCTGATAAATATGTCATGAAATAACAGAATGCGATCATCAGCACATCCGTTATTATTATCACCGGGACACTCGTTTCTGCGATAGTCGCAAACGCTGATGCCCAGAATAACTTATTGAACTCTATGGCACATACAGTGGCAATAGCAGTTCCCAATATGATCACCGGCAGATACTTTAGTGCAAGCTGTTTCATAAGATCCTTCGATGAGTATCCCAAAGCTTTCATGATCCCGAGATCCTGCCTCTGCCTTCTCACATCGTTCGATGTGATGATCATGAGAAGGACCGCAACTATGATAGCGATCAGGGCCAAAGCAATAAGCGTGAAAGTTTTCGTAGTATTTGCGATCGGAACCATCTGTGTTTTTATAATCCCGTCATAAGAAATGATATCCTTTATGACGATCCCACGGCTGTTCCCCTTGATCAGTTTATCTCCTATCTGAACCGCATAATCAACATTTGTAACCCCATATTGATTCAAAAGAACACCTATCTTTTCTGCTGCCGCTGCTTTGATCTTTGCTTCTGAATCCGTACCACCGCCTGCATAGATCGTCTCCTTCGCCGTCCCACCGAAGTGTTTTTTTATGGCAGTCTCAAGCTCTTCGTGACTCACTCCCTCAGCAGGATAGACCTTTAAGGAGTCCTCACTCGCATTGATATTCAGTCTTTCATATCCGTCATTTGTCATATAGATTATCGATCCGCCGTTCATCATGGTACCTACTATTCCAGTGATGACATAGCTTTTTTCCAGGCCGTCATGACTGAGGATGATACTGTCACCTAACTTTCTGTTTTCTATCTTGCTTCTCCTCATCCCGATCATAACCTCATTATCACGTTTGGGAAGTACTCCCGTAAACGGTTTTATCACATCGGAATCATTGAAATCATCATAGGTAATAAGAGCCGCCGGATCAGTTGAATTCTTCACTGATACAGTCTCATATAAATATGATTTTACCACCTTCCTCACCTGCGGGAGCTGCAGCATTTCTTTTCCTATTTCCTCGTTATCAACGCCGCTGATGAGTGACACTTCAAGGGCATCACAATCTATTACCATCATATTCAAAAGCCGGTCTGCACCATTCTTAAAAAAGTCAAATGTCATAGCTGCAAAAAGTATCGCAGTCCCCGCAGCTATTATGCATATACATATCCCGACAGATGCCTTGATATTTCCGAAAAATCCTTTAATCCCGAGTCCCGTATTGATTCCAACACGGAGTTTTTCGAGTGGCATAATATTTTTCCTGAAATTATGTGTTTTAATGCCTTTTCTGAGCGCGATGACAGGAGGATACTTTTTGATCGTGCGTGCCTTTATCAGTGCAAATAACAACACTAAAGCAATCACTGTAACAGCTGAAATGATCGCACCGATCATGCTCCCTGTCCCGACCACTCTTCTTCCAAGCATCGAGCATATCAAACTATTGATAAACGGAGTGATGAGGATCGCGATGGTCGTACCGATGACAGCCCCCAGACCTCCTATGATCAAATATTCATATAGGTACGCCAAAGAGATCTCTCTGGAACGATATCCCAAAGCCTCCAAAACACCGATCCTTATCATCTGGTCCTCTATATCACCTGTGATCTTATGTCGGATCATAAACAGAGCCGCAACCATAGTCACGATTGATAAAAATATCAACATAAACATAAATATTTCCAAAAATTGCGTCTCGTTTGACTTTTCGTTTTCATAACATACATACATCGCGCTGAAGCTGATGTCTTCCGACGCCTCGTCGCTGCATTTTTCCATATACTCTTCGTAATCAAAATCATCCCCTGCATCAAAACTCAGTATCTTGTATTCGCCACACAATACTTTTGAATCAAAGAGCTTTACAAACAAAGCGTAGTCTTCATCAGATATTATAAGCTTGTAGGTATATCCATCACTACAATACAACCCTGTTTCATAAAATCCGGCTATGGTAAACTTATACTCCCTTCCGGCATCCATAATGGTAAAATCAGAGCCGACCTCATATCCTTTCACGATCTGAAAAGCTTCAGGAAGCCATATCGGATGTTCCAGTGTTGCAATCTTTTCATCGGAAAGCTTATCACACTTTGTAAAGGATTCTATCTTTCTTTCCGTTTTCTCGTTTAAAAAAACAAAGTTATAAGATACAGTATCACCATCCGGCGTGAGTGTATCAGTCGTTAAAGCATAAACCAGTGATCCTTCCGAAAGGTTCTTTATGTCATAGTTCTTTGAAAGTATATCTGTAAAGATCGTTCGATATTTATCCTTCCCTATTCCCACCGATCTTTTCACCGATCCGGATGATACAAAGCTCTCGTCAAAAGATGTGTCGATCTTTTCTTTATTTATGAGAACGATAGAAAGCATCATTGCTGTGATCATGGTCATAAACATGATCCCGAAGCATTCTCTTTTGTTCTTTTTAAGATTAAACAATGATAATCTCAGACTCTTTTTATTCATGGTTTTCCTCCACTTCATTCAGATACGGCGATTACCATCCCATATCATCAAGGAATCTCTGCAGACCGGCGCGGCGCTCCTTTATATCATCACTTCCGTACGGACTCATCTTATACTCACCCTCGACACCACCATCCCTCAAGAACAGGACCCTGGTCCCACGTAGAGCAGTCTTTAGATCATGTGTGACCATCACGATCGACTGTCCGTTTTTATGTATCTCTGTAAAAATATCAAGCACGTCTTTACCTGATGAAGAGTTCAGCTGACCGGTCGGCTCGTCCGCAAAAAGGATCTTCGGATCATTTATGATCGCTCTTACTATACCGACCCTCTGGGCCTCACCGCCCGAGAGCTGGTTTGGATATTTATTCCACATCTTTTCTTCTATACCTACTTTGATCAGAAGTTCCTTTGCTTTGTTTACAAGTTCGGGAGATTTTTTCCGGACGATCAAAGCTGCGGTCAGGACGTTGTCAAGGACAGTCTGGTTATCTAGCAGATACAGACTCTGGAATACAAAACCACAGTTACCTCTTCTGAACTTAGCAAGCTCATCATTTGAGTAGTCCTGAATCTCTGTACCGGAAAACAGTATCTTTCCCATACTCGGCTTGTCCATACCGGAAAGCGCATATAAAAGCGTGGATTTGCCGGAGCCCGAAGCACCCATGACTACAGTAAAATCTCCGTCTGCGATCTCTAAGTCGAGATTTTTGATCACGTGCTGCTGCACTCCGCCGTTTGAAAACGACTTGCAGAGTTTTTCTGTTTTAATAATAGAAGAAGCCATATATAATATCCTCCTATGGTCTATGACTACGTTACGAGGATTATTATATACGACTTCAAAAGAAAGTTCTTTGTCAGAGTCTTATCAAATTCTTATCAAATTCTTAACTGAGCGGTATCATGAGAATAACCGTAAATCCGTTACCGTCACTTTCAGGTATCAGCTCACCATCCATTTTTTCCATCAGAGTCTTTGCTATATACAGGCCGAGGCCACTTCCCTCCGCTTTACTCTCTCTCCATTTTTTGCCGCGATAAAACTTGTTTGTTATCAGCTCCAGCTCATCCTGAGGCACCCCCGGTCCGTGGTCCGATATACTCATCTCCAAATATTCATCTACGATTCTGTAGTTAACATCTATCTGTGTACCTGCATACTTATATGAATTGGCAATAATGTTTCCGATTACCTGACTCATACGCTTGGTATCCGCATGGATAAGCACCTCGGGAACAGATGCTGACATAACGAGGTTTTTGTCATCATATTTTTCAACTATTTCCGAAAGGACCTTTGAACTCTCATCTGCCAGGTCCACCGTAAACTCGCCGAGATCCGTGAGCGCGGAGGAAAACAGATCATTCACAAGCACATCTATCTGATCCGCCTTTTTATATATGGTATCTATCTTGTTCTCAACATCCTCTGACCCGTGCTCCGCTTCAAGCTTTGCGGCGAGAAGCTCGCAAGTCAGCTTGATACCTGTTATAGGCGTCTTCAGATCATGGCTCAGCGATGCCACGAGTTCTTTTTCACGTTTCTGAAGAGCTGTCTCACGCTCTTTGGACGCCCTCAGTTCCTCCCTCATGATATCGAAACTCTCGGTAAATGCTCCGAACATGTTATTCTTATCCATAGTAAGAGGATCGTCGAGATTTCCTTCTGCTATACGCCCGGCGAATCTCTCCATATTTTGAAAAGGAGTATAAATACTCCGCTTGACATATGCTCCGAAAACACTCGCTCCAACGATGATAATAACACCGATAATAATCAGCCCTACAGTAAGCCAAAGTCTCATACTGTCATAGTCACTCATGCCATCCGGATATATAACAACATATCCTAAAAGCCTGCCTCCCGATGTGATATCCCTGTACGGATACCCCTCCTTTATCGCGTTTTCTACGGATTCTTTTTTCATATCCTCATGATCCGGATCGGAAGAATACAGGGTTTTCCCCATCGTATCCAATATGATGTAGTTTACGTCATAATCATTCTTCTCAAGCTCGTTTATATTATCCCAACATTTTTCCGCATCATAAGAGATTCCGTTAAGCTTTATCACTTCAGCATCTCTTTTTGTATCCACCCCTATCACCCCGGTAAAAAGACCAAAAAAAATCACGGCAGCAAAATAAATGATGCCGAGTATGATCACTTTATTTTTATAACTTTTCATAGTGATCCTTTCCTGTTACGATTCCTGTTCCATCATATATCCGACACCCCAAACAGTTTTGATAAGAAGTGGATTTTTGGGGTCTTTTTCTATCTTTTCACGAAGATGTCTTATATGTACGGCGAGCGTTCCTTCTCCGATAAACTCATCATTCCATACATCCTTTAAAAGCTCATCCTTTGTTATAACTCTTCCTCTGTTTACACACAAATATTCGAGTAACTTATACTCCATCGCTTTGAGTGAGATATCCTCTTTGTCACTCTTTAGCTGATGAGAACGCGTATCAAGAACCATACCATCTGTAAGGCTTATCTCTACATCTTTCTCATCTATATCCGTTACCTCTTTTACAGTTCTATCATCATCGGTTGCTGTCCGGACAGCTGCCTCCTTGGCCTTTTCATATCTTTCTAATATTGCCTTGACCTTTGCCAAAAGGATATTGAGAGTGAAAGGTTTTTTAATATAATCATCACCACCTATATTAAGCGCGATAAGTACGTCATCATCGCTCGTTCTGGCACTGATAAAAAGTATCGGCATATCATAGTCTTCGCGGACCTTTTTACACAGATCAAACCCGCTTTTTTCACCGAGATTTATATCAAGGAGCAGAAGACTTACGATATTATTATTCAGAAAATCCACAGCCTCATCATAGCTTGTGACATACGCACTTTTGACATCAAACATGTTAAAGTACTCCGCTGTTGAGCTGGCGATAACTTCGTCATCATCTATGATAAGTACCTTATATTGCTCCATGATTTCCTCCAACAATTCCGGGAAGTCCACAACAACTTTGAGACGCCTGCCTATCATTCATCCTCCGCAAGATAGTACGCCTCAAGCCTTGGCCTGGCTGCCACATAGTACTTTTCAAGCTCCGGATCAAAATGCTTGCCGAAGCTGTCCATCATGATCCCATCCGCCTTCTCAAAAGACATTTTCTCCTTATATACACGCTTACTCACAAGTGCATCATACACATCGGCGATAGCCATGATCCTGGCCTCTATCGGGATCTGATCACCTATGAGTCCCTCCGGATATCCCGAACCATCCATACGCTCGTGATGATAATGAGCCACATTCTCAGCCAGCTCATGGAACGCCCTGTATTCCTTGTTGTCTGATTTGTCAAGATCCTTTAAAATCTCATGAACTATCCTCGCACCCTCGGCCGCATGAGCTTTCATTTTTTCAAACTCCCAATCCTCAAACCTTCCCGGCTTCTGCAGGATAGCATCCGGCACGGCGATCTTCCCGAGGTCATGCATAGGCGCAGCTTTGATTATATTCTTGCAGAACAACTCATCCTTAACGACCTCGCACTCCGGATCCTTTTTCATCTCTTCGATAAGGATCCTTACACAGTCACTCGTCCTGCGTATATGACCACCCGTAGAGTTATCTCTCGACTCAACCACGGTCGCCATCGAAAGGATCAGATTATCATGCATCACTCTTAAGCTGTGCGTCTTTTCCTCGACCTTTTCCTGCAGATAATCATTGAACTTATCCAGCATATCTATCTGCTTGCGTTCCAATGTATCATCGACGATCCTGATCTGATATCCGACACGTTTTTTCCCGATAAAAAGCGGAATGACAGTCAGCTGATAAAAAATATTCCCGCGTCTTACATGAACCGGATTGGCACGGCCGTTTTCCCTGAAATCTCTGATCAGAGGCAATATCTCGGTCCGTAGAAACTCATCTTTCTTTGCCTTTTTATCAACACGGGTTTTCTTAAGCTGCGGGAAAACCGCTTCTGCATTTCCGATGCATCCGAGGTAACGAAGACGTTTGTCCAAGGCAATATATCCGTCGTCATTCATGGCGACTATCGAATCCACTACCGTTTCTCTGATACTGTAAAGAGAGATACGCCTTATGATAATCAAAAAGACGATCTCCGCAAACGCATAAGACAATACACTCAGGGCGAGATTCAGATCTATCGTTTTCTCGACAACATATGCAGCAAAGCATATTCCCTCAACGACCAAAAGCAAAACCGCTCTTTTCTTCGGCACATTTTTCTTGAAACAGAGTGAATACAAAACCGAAAAAAGCACGACCACCATGTAGATACCCATGGTATATACATAAATCGAATGCATCGGTCCGTACGTGCGCTCCAGATACACTCCGTCATTTACGATCGACAGACTGTACTTGGTGTAAAACAGTCCCGTATACTCCGTCGTCGTTATGATCAAAAACATCAGACCGCTGTCCAGAAGCACCAGCACCCTTATCCATTTGGGAACAGAAATATTGCACAGATCTAAGATAGCAAGAGTGATAAAATAGACTAAGAATACACCGCCGACGTAAACGATCTTTTGAGCATTGAAAGCTTCATCGGCAGTTTTGGATACAGACAGATAATAGGTTCCCAGTACAGCTACCGGGACAATGGTAAAAATAAGAGTGAAGTAAACACTGAAGCCCTTTTGCCATCTGCCTGCATATATGACCAAAAGGATCATAACAAAAACAAAAAGACCCAAGTAGACTACTGATTGCCAACTGAAGGAATCCTTCATGCCGTTCAATATCTCGTTGACCTTCGTCCCCACGGCTCCTACTGTATCTAATCCCATACTTCCCTCCGAAAATGATCAACACTCACTGATCGGTATCATATAATATCCTCTTTAGTGTAAGTCCTTTGGCCGGAGCCGTCGGACCCGCGTCAGTACGATCGCCTTCCAGGATTGCCCGTCTGACAGTATCGATATCCCTTCGACCGAGTCCCACCTCGATCAGTGTTCCGGCGATGATGCGAACCATGTTGTACAGAAAGCCGGTACCCGTAACTACGATACTTATGATTTTACCACGATTTGCGCTATCCGTCAACGCTTCGCCTTTTTCCGTTCCTGACCCGAAGCCGGAGAGAGGCTCTTCGTAAACCTTCAGTGATTCTATGGTCCTGACCTTTGACTTTACCTGTGCCCCGGCAGAGCAGAATGCTGAAAAATCATGCTCGCCGATAAAAATATCCTCCGCCTGCCTCATCATATTTATGTCAATATCTTCATATAAATGATGCATATATCTTGTAAGTGTCGGAATCGGTATACGTGTATTCAGAATCTGATATACATATGTCTTGTGAGAAGGTGTGTACCTCGGATGAAAGTTGTCTGACACTTCTTCGGATCGTAAGACTCTTATATCTTCCGGTAATCTCGCGTTCAAAGCGTAAGCAAACTTCTCCTCCGCCATCTGAACCTCGGTATCAAAGACCGCCACATTACCTTCGGCATGCACCCCTGCATCGGTCCTGCTCGCCCCGATCAGTTCAACTTCCCCATCATGGCCCATATCACTCAAAAGCTCACTGAGCGCATCATGAAGCACACCCTCTACGGTAGTGGCATTCTCCTGGATCTGCCACCCGCTATAGTTGGTCCCGTCATATGCAATTATCAATCGGATTCTTCTCATATATTTTCCTCATATATTTTCCTCATATATTTAGGTAAAAGAATAATCTTAAGGTAACAGGCCCCGTGTAGGGTAGTTTTGATTTGTCGAAGCGAGGGATGTCTCTCTGACGTCGTTGCGCAGACACCGTATTATGGTGTCGTGCAACGTGATGTCAGAGAAAAAAGCGCAAGCGTGCCCTCGCTGACAAACAAAAGCTACCCGTACAGGGGCCGTACCCTGCCTACAGCATTATTTTGACTAATTCATCGACATATAATATGGCAAAAACATAAGCAACCATCAATGGCAATATCAAAAAGTCGCTGAACCTGAACCGAAGTGGCTTTAACTTCGTTGGCTTTTTCGTCCCGCCATAGCATCTCGCCTCCATCGCTAGTCCGAGCTCATACGCCCGCCTCGTCGCCGACACCAAAAGCGGCACGATGATCGACACCATGGTCCTCAACTTCTTCACGATACCTCCGCTATCGACATCAGCACCTCTCGCACTCTGTGCATCCAGGATACGATTTGCCTCCGCCAGAAGAAGCGGGATAAATCTTAGCGCGAGACTCATCATCATCGCAAAATCATGAACCGGCACCCTGAATATCCTAAGCCATCCAAGTAACGACTCAATAGCATCCGTCAACTTCCCGGGAGTCGTTGTATAAGTCAGCATTGACGATCCAATAACAAGGTATATAAGACGCATCGCCATAAACAATGCCTGCCTCAATCCCTGGTAAGTAATATGGATAAACTGCCACTCCCAGAGTATATCACCCTTGGTAAAAAATATGTTAAAAAACGAAGTAAAAACAAGGAGAAATATGATAGCCCTCATCCCTTTCATGATATGAGATAAAGGCACTTTCGAAAGAAAAATAACTGTTAATAATACCACACTTACAACAGCATATCCCATAAAATCCGAGAACAAAAATAAAGACACCAAAAACACCAAAACCGCGATTAGTTTTACTCGCGGATCCAGTCTGTGAATAGGTGAATCCACAGGATAATACATCCCTATGGTCATGTTACGGATCATGACATATCCTCCACGTCCAGAATAAAAGTACAAACGATCAACTTCGCAAAATCATCCGACCGCCAGCACATTTTTGATAGCTTCCAAAGCATCTTTTTTCTTTATCACACCCAAGGGTATATCCACACCACGGGCTCTCAATCCCTCTAAGATATACGTCACCTCCGGCGCTCTGAGTCCGTATCTGGCAAGCTCTTCAGTGCCGCAGAACACCTCCTTGGGGGTATCATCTATAACGATCCTTCCATCATTCATGACCAGTACACGGTTCGTGTACTCGCAAACATCCTCCATTCGATGAGTGATAAGAATGATGGTGGTATTTTTTTCTCTGTTAAGTTTGGTTAAAAGTTCAAAAATTGAATTCTGTCCCTCTTTATCAAGTCCCGCGGTAGGCTCGTCCAGTATCAGCACCTCCGGTTGCATAGCAAGGACGCCCGCTATAGCCACGCGTCTCTTTTGTCCTCCGGACAACTCCAATGGTGACACGTCAAGCAGATCCTCGCCGATACCAACCATTTTTAATGCCTCAAATGACCGAAACTCTGCCTGCAGCTCATCCACTCCCTGATTTCTCGGGCCGAACTGCACATCCTTCACAACACTGCTCTCAAACAGCTGCTGTTCCGGATACTGAAAAACCATCCCGACGCGTCCACGGAGCATCGCTCTCTCATAATCCCTATCCCAGATATCCTCTCCATCCACATACACACCGCCATAGCTCGGCTTCAACAGTGCGTTAAACATCTTTACAAGTGTGGACTTTCCTGAACCGGTCTTTCCGATAATTCCGATGAACTCTCCCTGACTTACACGCAAGTCAATGCCGGCCAGCGCATGCTTCTCATACGCTGTCCCCTCGTCATAGATATAAGCCACCTTATTCAAAAGGATATCCATACATACCTCCAACATAACAGGCCCGACTATGGCTTTGTAGCGCTAGTGCTGCCTTATGAGATATCATCCACGGGCAACGGGCACGAGCTTATCGATTCACAGCACCTTTTGATAATCTCGGATGCCCCTGCGGCACTCGCTTGTTTCGTGCGCACTATGTGCTTCGAAACTACGCTCAAACAAGTCCTCGGGTCATCCATCAAAAGGCACTGTTTATCAGATAAGCTCGGCAAATGTTGCCCTTAGTATGATTCTCATATCGGCAGCATCTTGCGACTGTAACTTACCGCCTATGTGGCCGCCAGAATGGTTGTAACCAACTCATCAGCAGTCATCGCCACCGGCAGTCCCAGATCCTTTGACATGGCGACGCTGACCGGCAGATCAAGCCCCAACTCCGTAAGCCATTCCGCCTCGGAAAACACCTCCGCAGGCGTCCCCGTCAGCACAAGCTCTCCGGCATCCATAACAAAAACGGAATCACACGAGACGACCTCCTCCGGAAAATGAGTGATCCATATGACCGTGATACCCTCTTCGCGGTTCAATCGTCTGACTTCATCCATCACCCCAGCACGACCGATAGGATCAAGCATCGCGGTCGACTCATCAAAGACCATGCACTTAGGTTTCATGGCAAGTACTCCTGCGATAGCCACACGAGCCTTCTGTCCACCCGATAAACGCATCGGAGAGACTGTGGCCGATTCACTCATGCCTACCATAGCCAAAGCGTCATCTACGCGCTTACGGAGTTCTTTTTGAGGTACACCCATATTCTCCGGTCCGAATGCCACATCGTCCTCGATGATATCATGCACGATCTGATTGTCAGGATTCTGGAAGATCATCCCGACGCGGCTTCTTATCTCAAAAACCATCTTGCCGTCAGATGTGTCTATATCGTCAACATAAACCGTCCCCTCCTCAGGCAGAAGGAGAGCATTCAAATGCTTTGCAAGTGTAGACTTGCCTGAGCCGTTCGCTCCGATGATGCCGATAAACTCACCTGCTTCAATGCGAAAAGAGACAGCGTTTAACGCTGTCTCCACCGCTACTACCTCGTCGTGATCATCGCGACGGATATATTCGTATTTAATATCCTTAGCCTCTATCATAGGCTGACCACCTCATAACAGGTAATAATTATACGAGCTCAATAACAACTTCCATAGCTGCATCACCCTTACGCGGTCCAACCTTTACGATACGGGTGTAACCGCCATTGCGGTTTGCATACTTAGGAGCGATCTCATCAAAAAGCTTGTTGGTAAGGTCGATCTCTTTGGTTCTCTTCTTGCGGCCTGCAGCCTCAGTCGGAACCTCAGTTACCTTGTAAAGGACCTTGTTCATCTGACGACGGGCATGAAGACGTGAAGGAGCATCCTTCTTGATCTCCTTGGAAACGGTATCATAAACCGTAACCTTCTTGCCGTCCTTCTCTTCCTTTACGCGCTTTCCGTCAACATCCTTCTTCGGAACCTTCTGCTCAACAGTTACAGTCTCGAAGTTATCCTTCTCGCGAACTGCCATAGCGATGAGGTTCTCAGCTATCTTGCGGATCTCCTTAGCCTTTGCCTCAGTTGTCACGATACGTCCGTGATAGATCAGGTTTGTAACCTGGCCGCGAAGCAGTGCTTTTCTCTGACTCGAAGTCCTTCCCAGCTTTCTATAACCAGCCATTTTTTTACCTCCATTCAATAAACAACAAATCGCGTCCGACGCGTCTGTCTGAATTAATCTCCGTCTGAAAGAGACAGTCCAAGTTCTTTCAGCTTAGCAACAACCTCATCCAGAGACTTACGTCCCAGATTACGAACCTTCATCATCTCATCAGTAGTCTTGTTGGTTAGTTCCTCTACTGTCTTGATGTTGGCTCTCATCAGGCAGTTGTACGAACGAACAGAAAGCTCGAGCTCATCGATGCTCATATCCATAACCTTCTTTGTATCGTCCGCATTCGGCTCAACGATAACCTCAGCATTCTTAGCCTTCTCCGAAAGATCGATGAATGACTTCAGATGCTCGCTCATCACCTTCGCTGCAAGGCTCACTGCCTCGTCCGGTGCAAGTGTACCGTTGGTGAACACATCAAGTGTCAGCTTATCAAAGTCAGTGATATGTCCGACACGGGTATCCTCTACCTTGATGTTCACACGCTCGATCGGAGTGTAGATGGAATCGATGGCGATTGCATCCACGTCGAGCTGCTCATTTTTCTTGTTCTTATCTGAGCTGACATAACCGCGTCCGCTGGTCACAGTCATCTCGATATAAAGCTTGGCATCGCTGCCGTTAAGTGTAGCGATCAGCTGATCCTCGTTGATGATCTCGATGTCCGAGCTCTTTTTGATATCAGCTGCAGTTACCACGCCCTCGCCCTGTGCGTCAACATAGATTGTAACAGGTACGCTCGGGTCCTCTGCATTGTTTTTGATTGCAAGGTTTTTGATATTCATCACGATCTCGGTCACATCTTCCTTTACGCCCGGGATTGATGAAAACTCATGTACCACGCCGTCTACCTTGATGCTCGATACTGCAGCACCCGGCAGAGATGAAAGCATGATCCTGCGAAGTGAGTTACCCAATGTAGTTCCGTATCCGCGCTCAAGCGGCTCAACTACAAAACGACCAAACTTGTGATCCTCTGAAATCTCAACAATGTCAATTTTTGGTTTATTAAATTCAAACACGTAGGTACCCCCTTATCAGACAAAGGATTATTTCGAGTACAACTCGACAATCAACACGTCATTAACCGGTACATCAATCTCCGTTCTGGTCGGATACTCCTTGACCTCTCCGGAAAGTGCTTCAGGATTTGACTCAAGCCATGCAGGAACGAGTCTTCCCTTGGTTACCTCAAGGATCTCCTTGTAACGGGGACCACCCTTATGTTTTTCCTTAATCTCGATCACATCACCCTTCTTGAGTGAATATGACGGAATATTTACACATTTTCCATTTACTAAAACGTGCTTGTGATCAACGATCTGTCTTGCCTCTTTTCTGGTTCTGGCGAAGCCGAGACGGAAAAGAACGTTGTCAAGACGAAGCTCTAAGAGGATCATCAGGTTATCACCTGTCGTACCCCACTTAGCCTTCTGTGCACGAGCAAAGTAGTTACGGAACGGCTTCTCAAGCACACCGTAGATGAACTTTGCCTTCTGCTTCTCACGAAGCTGCTGTCCGTACTCGGAAAGCTTCTTTCCCTGACGGGCATTTCTCTTTGATTTCTTATCGATTCCAAGATATACAGGATCGAGATCCAGTGAACGACATCTCTTAAGAACCGGAGTCATATCTCTAGCCATTATTATACCCTCCTTCTCTTTGGTGGTCTACAACCGTTGTGCGGTACCGGTGTTACGTCGCGGATACTTGTTACTTCGATTCCGCAAGCCTGGATCGCACGGATCGCTGCCTCACGACCTGATCCCGGTCCCTTTACCATAACCTCAACAGTCTTTAAACCATGAGGGAGAGCTGCCTTTGCAGCTGTCTCTGCTGCCATCTGTGCCGCATAAGGTGTGGACTTCTTGCTTCCTCTGAAACCAAGTCCGCCGGCACTTGCCCATGAGATCGCATTACCTTCCATGTCGGTCAGCGTTACGATCGTATTGTTAAACGATGCCTGAATATGCGCCTGTCCGCGGTCTATATTCTTCTTGGCACGCTTTTTAGTTGATTTTTTCGCAACCTGCTTAGCCATTTATCTTACCTCCATTATTTTTTCTTGTTCGCAACAGTACGTTTCGGTCCCTTGCGAGTACGAGCATTGGTCTTTGTCTTCTGTCCACGGACCGGAAGTCCCTTTCTGTGACGGATACCACGATAGCATCCGATCTCCTGAAGACGTTTGATATTAAGTGCAACCTCTCTGCGGAGATCACCCTCAACTACCTGAGTGTCCTCGATGACTTTACGGATCTTGTCCACATCATCATCTGAGAGATCCTTGCAACGGATGTCCGGATCAACGCCGGCCTCCTTAAGGATTCTCTGTGAGCTCGAAAGACCAATACCATAAATATAGGTAAGACCTATCTCTACGCGTTTCTCTCTCGGTAAATCTACACCGCTAATACGAGCCATGTGTTTTCCTCTCTTTCCTTCTGAAAAAATGTTAATAAGTTGCCTTAAACCGCGTCGCCCCAAATCAGTCGGGACTGGGAAAAATATCCTGGAGTTCACACTCCCGCGGTATCATGATATCCGCAGATATCACAACACAAAAAGCATCATTTATAATAAATTAAATGAATTATCCCTGACGCTGCTTGTGCTTCGGGTTCTCACAGATAATTCTGATACGACCCTTTCTTTTGATCACCTTGCATTTTTCGCAAATCGGCTTTACTGACGATCTGACTTTCATGAGTGACCTCCTTTCTATACACCTCATCTGACCACTTCGTGGTCACCTTCTCCTCAAGGAGAAGGCTTATATCATGGAGTTTATGCGAGCTTTCTGCTTGCAGAAAGCGGTATAAACTCGAAGAGTTTATTAAACTCTGAAGAGTTCATTTATCGCGCCATACTATACGACCCTTTGTAAGGTCATATGGCGAGAGCTCCAACGTTACCTTATCACCCGGCAAAATGCGGATGTAATTCATACGAAGCTTTCCACTGATGTGGGCGAGTACCTTGTGCCCGTTCTCAAGCTCAACCTGGAACATGGCATTCGGAAGCTTCTCAACAACAGTTCCTTCGATCTCTATCATATCTGATTTAGACATTATCTACCTCCAGCGAATCATCCGAGGATGCCTACGATGGCATCAAATACGTCCTTAAGATCTACGGTTCCGTCTACCTCTTTCAGTATTCCCTCTTTGTTATAATAATCAATAAGGGGCTGTGTCTGCTCGTGATACACCTTGAGACGGTCAGCGACCACCTCCGGCTTGTCATCATCACGCAGTGTAAGCTGTCCGCCACATGCGTCGCAGACGCCCTCTACCTTTGTCGGGTTATACTTGATATGATAGGTTCCGCCACAGCTTACACAAGCACGGCGACCGCTCATACGGTTAACGATGTTCTCATCAGGAACCTCAACGTCGATAGCATAGTCAAGCTTCTCACCACGAGCATTGAGTGCATTGGTAAGAGCCTCAGCCTGCGGAATAGTACGCGGAAAACCATCAAGTACATATCCGTTCTTGGCATCATCCTGAGCGATACGATCTACAACGAGATCACATGTCAGCTCATCAGGAACAAGCTTACCCTCGTCCATATAAGCCTTAGCTTTCTTTCCGAGTTCTGTTCCCTCTTTGATATTTGCTCTGAAAATATCTCCTGTAGAGATGTGTGGTATATCATACTTTTCAGAGATCATCTTAGCCTGAGTACCTTTACCCGCACCGGGTGCACCTAACATAACTATCTTCATACATACCTCCTATCAGTCTCCTAAGAAACCTTTGTAATGTCTAACGAGCACGAGAGATTCTATCTGCTTCACCGTCTCGATGATGACACCGACCACGATGATAAGTGATGTACCGGAGAACGATACATCCGCTCCAAACGCTCCCGAGAAAAAGATCGGAAGCACGCAGACGATACACATACCGATCGCACCGATAAAGATGATACTGTTAAGCACGGTGGTAAGATACTCTGTCGTCGGCTTACCCGGACGAATACCCGGGATAAATCCACCCTGTCTCTTCATGTTGTTGGATATCTCCAACGGATTGAAGGTTACAGAAGTGTAAAAATATGCGAAGAATATAACCAGTACGATATAGATCAAAAGTCCGAGAGTATATTTAAACTCAGACCAGCTTCCGATCTTACACCAGTCAGACTGGTTACATACTGTCAAAAACTTCTGGAACAATGTAGCGTTCGGACCGGTCTTCGGGGTTACACCCGCAAAACTTGCGATGATAACCGGCAAACTCATCATTGAGCTGGCGAAGATGACCGGGATAACGCCCGCGGTGTTAACCTTGAGCGGAATATGAGAAGCGTTTCCGCCTGACATTTTGTTTCCCTGAATCTTCTTTGCATACTGTACCGGGATACGACGCTCGCCGTCCTGCAGCCACACAATGAAAACATACATCGCTACGATGACACCTACAATGATCACACCTGCTATGATAGCGTTTGTGATATTTGATGCACCTGCAATATAAGTCTTATACAGGTTTGACAGATCGCTCGGGATACGTGCAACGATGTTTACAAGAAGCACGATTGAGATACCGTTTCCGACACCCTTCTCCGTGATCTGCTCACCGAGCCACATAAGGAATGCAGCACCTGCAGTAAGAGCTACAACTGCGACAACAAGTCCTGTCCAGCCCATATCTGACTTGAACAGTCCCTGGTTACGGAAACCGATGACGATCGCAACACCCTCGATGATCGCAAGTACGATCGAAAGATAACGGGTGTACTCATTGATCTTTTTGCGGCCGTCCTCACCATCCTTCTGCATTTCCTCAAGACGCGGGATCGCGATAGTGAGGAGCTGAAGGATGATCGATGCAGTGATGTACGGTGTGATGTTCAGCGCAAAAATGGACATACGCGAGAACGAACCACCTGTCATGACATCGAGAAGTCCCAGCGATTTGTTGCTGTCAAAAATCTCCTTCATGAAGTCTACGTTTGCGCCGGGTACCGGGATGTTACATCCGATACGGATAATGACAATCGCTAACAGCACATACAGAAGCTTCATGCGGATTTCTTTAGTCTTTAACGCATTCTGAATGGTCTCAAACATTAGATCACCTCTGCTTTTCCACCGGCAGCCTCGATCTTCTCAGCTGCGCTCTTTGAGAAAGCATTCACTTTCACTGTTAATTTCTTTGAAAGCTCACCGTTTCCGAGAATCTTTACGCCATCCTTAGGATTGCTTACGATACCCTTCTCGATAAGAGCCTTTACAGTAACCTCTGCACCATCATCAAAGGCATTCAGACGACCTACACCGATTCCGATGATCTCTTTGGAATTGATGTTGTTGAAGCCTCTCTTCGGAAGACGGCGATACAGCGGAAGCTGTCCACCCTCAAATCCGAGTCTCGGTGCTCCGGAACGAGCCTTCTGGCCTTTATGTCCCTTACCGGCAGTCTTTCCGTTGCCGGATCCGTGACCACGTCCGCGGCGGAAGGTGTTATCATGCTTTGCGCCTTCAGCCGGCGATAAATTACTTAAGTTCATAGTTTGCCTCCTAACTATTTTAAGCAAGTAGGTTTGAGCACTGCTCAAACCGGGGCGTAAACGAAGTTTACGCTTATGCCTCCTCTACCTTTACCAGGTGTCTAACCTGATCGATCATTCCGCGAACTGCCGGGTTATCCGGCATCTCAACAGTTTTATTCAGCTTGCGGAGTCCCATAGCCTCGACAGTCTTGCGGTGCTTCGGGATTGCTCCGATAGGCGATTTCACAAGTGTGATTTTTAAGTTAGCCATTTTTCAAATCCTCCATATTTCGGGCATTAATTATCCCAAAACTTCGTCTACTGACAGACCGCGAAGTCTTGCGACCTCCTCAGGTGTTTTAAGTCCACGAAGGCCTTCGATAGTAGCAAGTACTACGTTCTGCTTGTTACGTGAACCAAGTGACTTTGTACGAATATTCTTGAATCCTGCAAGCTCAAGTACCGCACGGGCCGGACCACCGGCGATGATACCGGTACCCTCAGGGCTTCTCTTCATAAGCACGTTTGCGCTTCCGAAGTTTCCGATATTATCATGCGGGATTGACTTGTTCTCATCAAGCGGAACATTGATCATGCTTTTGATCGCTGCTTCCTTACCCTTACGAATTGCCTCAGGGATCTCGGCTGCTTTGCCAAGTCCTGCTCCGACACGGCCGTTCTTGTCGCCTACTACAACGAGTGCGGTAAAGCGCATGTTACGTCCACCCTTTACAACCTTGGTGACACGCTTGATCGTAACGACGGTATCTTCGAATTCGTTTTCTTCTTCATTTCTGTTATCACGATTATCTCGTCTCATATTATACTAACCTCCATTAGAATTCCAGGCCGGCTTCTCTTGCGGCCTCTGCCAATGCTTTAACCTTGCCCTGATAGATGTATCCTCCGCGATCGAAGACTACAGTCTTGATTCCGTTATCAAGAGCCTTCTTTGCGATAACCTCACCGAGCTTTTTAGCGGCTTCCACATTGTTGGTCTTGTCGAGCCCTTTCTTTACGTCCTCCTGGACAGTAGAGGCTGAAACGATCGTGTTGCCTGCTTCATCATCGATTACCTGTGCATACATGTGATTGTTGCTGCGGAACACAGCCAGACGCGGCTTCTCCGGAGTGCCTGCTAAACGGCTGCGGATGCGTCTGTGCTTGTTCTCACGAACTACACTTCGTGCTGTCTTCTTTACCATTTTCGTTCACTCCTTTCCTTACTTACCGGTCTTTCCAGCCTTGCGGCGGATCACTTCGTAATCATACTTGATACCCTTGCCCTTGTACGGCTCCGGCGGTCTCTTCTCACGGATCTCGGCTGCATACTGTCCAACCTTCTCCTTGTCGATTCCCTTTACGATGATCAGGTTCTGACCATCTACGGTAACCTCAACACCTTCCGGATCCTCCATCTCTACCGGATGAGAATATCCAAGAGAAAGAGTAAGTTTATTTCCCTGCTTTGCTGCACGATATCCGACACCGTTTACCTCGAGACGCTTCTCATATCCGTCGGTAACACCAACGATCATGTTGTTGATAAGCGTTCTGGTCAGACCATGCAGACTCTTCATTTTCTTAAGATCATTAGGACGTGTGACTTTGATCTCCTCGCCGTCCTTTTCGATCTTCATCTCGGCCGGAAGGACTCTCTTAAGCTCGCCCTTCGGACCTTTAACCGTCACCTGATTATTTTCTGCAATATCAACCGTTACACCGGCCGGTACCGCGATAGGCATTCTTCCAATTCGTGACATGCCGTTATCCTCCTATTTTTTTACCATACGAAGGCGAGTACTTCACCGCCAACGTTCTGCTTACGTGCTTCCTTGTCTGTGAGAACTCCTTTGTTTGTGGAGATGATGGCAATTCCGAGACCACCAAGCACCTTCGGCAGCTCATCCGTGTTTGCATAAACACGAAGACCCGGCTTTGAGATTCTCTTCAGACCGGAGATGATCTTTTCATTCTTATCCTTACCATACTTCATGGTTACACGGATAGTTGAAAAGCCCTTCTCGTCCTGTACTAATTCATAATCTTTGATATAACCCTCTTTCTTGAGGATCTCTGCGATAGAAACCTTCATCTTTGAAGAAGGGATATCTACCGTGTCATGCTTTGCTGTATTCGCGTTGCGGATTCTCGTCAGCATATCCGCGATCGGATCACTCATAGTCATGATAAAAATACCTCCTTCTTACCAACTTGATTTCTTAACTCCCGGGATCTGACCCTTGTAAGCCAGCTCACGGAAACAGATTCTGCAAATACCATACTTTCTCAGATAGCCATGCGGGCGTCCACACAGCTTGCAACGTGTGTAAGCACGGGTTGAGAACTTCGGCTTACGCTGCTGCTTTATTTTCATCGCTGTTTTTGCCATGATTTTCCTCCATTCCTTTCGGTAATTACTTCTTGAACGGCATACCAAACTGTGTGAGAAGCTCTCTTGCTTCTTCGTCGGTATGTGCCGTAGTCACGAAGATAATATCCATACCTCTGACCTTGTCCACCTTGTCATACTCGATCTCAGGGAAGATCAGCTGCTCCTTGATTCCGAGTGAATAGTTACCACGACCGTCAAATGCGTTCGGGTTAACACCACGGAAGTCGCGGACACGCGGAAGAGCGAGATTTATAAGACGATCTGCAAACTCATACATCTTCTCGCCGCGAAGTGTTACCTTACAACCGATCGCCTGTCCCTCACGAAGACGGAAGTTAGCGACTGATTTCTTTGCACGGCACACAACTGCTTTCTGACCTGAGATGATCTCTAAGTCACTGATGGCGGAATCAAGAACCTTGGAGTTTTCCTTGGCCTCACCTACACCCATATTGATAACGATCTTATCGAGCTTCGGTACCTGCATTTTATTTTTGTATTCGAACTTTTTCATCATTGCGTCGACGATCTCTTTGTCGAACTGTTCTCTTAATCTTGACACAGTGTTACCTCCTCTCTATTAATCGATCAGGGCGCCTGTAGCCTTAGCATAGCGAACCTTGTTTCCATTCTCCTCACGGAATCCAACGCGTGTAGTCTTACCTTCTACGACGAGCATCACGTTAGAGATATCGAAAAATCTCTCCTCCTCGATGATACCGCCCTTTGTGTTGGACTGGTTCGGCTTAACATGCATGGTAGCCTTGTTTACGCCTTCTACTTTTACCTTGCCATCCTTAACCTCGATGACCTTACCTTCTTTGCCTTTGTCGACACCGGTGATAACGCGAACGGTGTCATTCTTCTTGATCTTTGACGTTGCCATAACGCGTTCCTCCTTACAATACTTCCGGTGCGAGTGATACTATCTTCATGAACTGCTTGTCACGAAGCTCTCTTGCTACCGGTCCAAAAATACGAGTTCCTCTCGGTGTCTTGTCTTCCTTGATGATCACTGCTGCGTTCTCATCAAAACGGATGTATGAACCATCCGGACGACGAATCTGCTTTACGGTACGTACTACAACCGCTTTAACCACATCGCCCTTTTTAACAACACCACCCGGTGTTGCATCCTTAACTGTGGCAACGATGATGTCACCAACAGCGGCATATCTTCTCACTGAACCGCCGAGAACGCGGATGCAAAGGAGTTCCTTCGCGCCGGTGTTATCAGCAACCTTCAGTCTGGTTTCCTGCTGTACCATCACTTTCCTCCTATCTGATACTTTGACTCAAAAATTATTTTGCTTTTTCGATGATCTCTACAAGACGCCATCTCTTGTCTTTTGAAAGCGGTCTTGTCTCCATCACACGCACGCGATCTCCGATGCCTGCCTGATTCTCCTCATCGTGAGCCTTCAGCTTATAGGTTCTCTTCATGATCTTGCCATAAAGAGGATGCTTAACGTTATCTACTACCGCAACCGTGATCGTCTTGTCCATTTTGTCTGAGACAACCTTACCGGTACGTACTTTTCTAAGATTTCTTTCCACGATACGTTACCTCCTTACGCCTGTGCGCGCTGAGTCTCGTTCAGCACGGTCTGTATACGGGCAATGTTCCTTCTTACTTCTTTAATGCGGCTTGTGTTATCAAGCTGATTTGTTGCATTCTGAAATCTTAAGTTGAAAAGCTCCTTCTTTGCTGCGGTCAGCTCGTCAGTGAGCTCCTCAACGCTCATTCCCTTGAGGTTGTTTGTAAAATCCTTACTTTTCACTTCCCGCACCTCCTTCCAGATCTGCCTTTGATACAATCTTGCACTTTACGGGAAGCTTGTGCATAGCCAGACGAAGAGCCTCTCTAGCTACCTCTTCAGAAACGCCTGCGATCTCGAACATCACGCGTCCCGGCTTAACTACTGCTACCCAGTACTCGAGAGCACCTTTACCTTTACCCATTCGGGTCTCAGCCGGAGTCTTTGTAACCGGCTTATCCGGGAAAATCTTAATCCAAACTTTACCACCACGCTTGGTGTAACGTGTCATGGCGATACGGGCTGCCTCAATCTGATTTGACTTGATCCAGTGAGGCTCCAGAGCCACGAGTCCAAACTCACCGTAAGTGATCTTATTACCACGTAAAGCCTTTCCTCTCATGGAACCACGGAACTGCTTACGACGCTTTACTCTCTTTGGCATTAACATTACTTATCACTCCCTTCCTTCTGACTCTTTTTCTTATTATCCTTAGTAGGAAGGACCTCTCCATGGTAGATCCATGTCTTAACACCGATCTTGCCATAGGTCGTATCTGCCTCTGCAAATCCGTAGTCGATATCTGCACGCAGTGTCTGAAGAGGAATATTTCCCTCTGAGTAGAACTCCGTACGAGCCATATCGGCACCACCGAGACGTCCTGAAACGGATGTCTTGATACCCTTTGCTCCTGCCTTCATCGCACGGCCCATGCAGGACTTCATCGCACGACGGAAGGAAATACGGCGCTCGAGCTGCTCTGCGATATTCTCGGCTACGAGCTGTGCATCACAATCTGCACGCTTAACTTCCTTTATGTCTACAAGTACCTTCTTTGTTGAGTATGCTGAGAGCTCACTCTTGAGCTTCTCGATCTCAGCACCGCCCTTACCGATAACCACACCCGGCTTAGCAGTGAATACCAGAACTCTCACGCGATCTGTTGAACGCTCGATCTCGATCTTGGAGATCCCGGCACTGTACAAACGTTTCTTCAAAAACTCACGGATCTTGTAGTCCTCTACAAGATTATCTGAGAAGTCCTTTCCGTCTGCATACCATCTGGAATCCCAGTCCTTGATGATACCGACTCTTAAGCCGTGAGGATTTACCTTCTGTCCCATCTTGATCTCCTTTCTTATCTCTCATTCAGTATAATCGTGATATGGCATGTTCTCTTCTCGATGCGGTATGCCATTCCACGAGCACGCGGTCTGATACGTTTCATTGTTGTTGCCTTGCCTGCGAAGCACTCATCTACATAGAGTGTTTCCGGATCAAGTCCGTTGTTGTTTTCTGCATTAGCGATGGCAGACTTTAAAAGCTTACCGATCACTGTTGATGCATATCTCGGATTGTATGCCAGGATCGCCTGAGCGGTCATGACGTCCTTTCCGCGGATAGCTGCCAGAACATACTCTGCTTTCTGTGCCGACATACGTGCGAAACGAAGCTTTGCGTACGGTCTGGTCTCTCTATTCTCTTGATTTCTCTCTTTTTTTATCTGTGTTCTATGTCCCTTAGCCACTGTAGAGGCCTCCTTTCAAACTTCTTAGTTGAATTAGCGTTTCTTCTCGTCTTTACCATGGCCACGGTAAGTTCTTGTTGCTACAAACTCACCAAGCTTGTGACCAACCATGTCCTCAGTGATATATACCGGAACATGTTTTCTTCCGTCATGAACGGCGATCGTATGACCAACCCATGCCGGGAAGATGGTGGAACGACGTGACCAGGTCTTGATCACAGATTTATCTCCGGACTCATTCATCGCATCAATCTTCTTAAGAAGAGACTGATCAGCGAAAGGTCCTTTCTTTAATGAACGTGACATATGATATCCTCCATTCTATTCCAACCTGATCATCACTTAGCAAGAGCCTTGCCGTCTCTACGACGGATGATCATCTTATTAGACTGCTTGTTCTTTTTACGGGTCTTATAACCGAGTGCCGGTTTACCCCAAGGTGTACACGGTCCCGGACGACCTACCGGTGCCTTACCCTCACCACCACCATGCGGATGGTCGTTCGGGTTCATGACTGAACCGCGGACTGTCGGGCGGATACCCATATGACGTTTTCTTCCTGCTTTACCGATGTTCACAAGGTTGTGCTCACCGTTTCCGATAACTCCGATGGTTGCGCGGCACACGATCGGTACCATACGCATCTCTCCTGACGGCATACGCAGAATAGCATACTTTCCTTCCTTAGCCATAAGCTGTGCGCTGGTTCCTGCTGCACGGACGAGCTGTCCGCCGTGTCCCGGATACATCTCGATGTTGTGTACCTGAGTACCAACCGGCAT
>CAMVOY010000038.1 GCA_947169235.1 uncultured Lachnospiraceae bacterium
TGATGTTAAGATCGTTCGTGAGTGATGGTCATCGGGATAAAATGTTAATTCTTGTAGCCCCAGATACCTGAATGGCTTCAAGGTTGGCGACCAGACGATCCAGATAGATCTGACGGATGAGCAAACGCTCCTCCAAACATACATAAGATTTAAGACGGCGAAAAACAGTTGGTTAAATTATGATTTACTGCACGAAAATGATACAACTGAAAATCAGGACTTAATTAATTAAACTATTTGTTGCTGTTATCATCATTAAACACATCCACTGACTGAGCCAATATGTCCGCATAGACGTCAGAGTAATATTGATATGTGGTAGAAACGTCTGAATGACCTAAAAGCTTAGAAACCACCTGGGCATCTACGTGCTTCTCGTGGATAATGACGGCTCCGAAAGCGTGGCGAAGCCCGTGTGGGGAAACCTCAGGAATGCCTGCACGGCCGCAGATACGCTTGCATGTCAACCGTAGTGCATCTTTCTGGAGGTAAGACCCAGTCTTTTTCGAGAATGCTACGAGGTTATGTGGGGGATTCTTTTCATTTTTGAGCTTTTTCAGGACTGCTATAGCCTTCTGGTTAAGCGGAACCGGTCGAATCCCAGCATCAGTCTTTGGATTTTTGATGATGACATCCTTGACAACAAGTCCGTTTTCATTTCGTATCAACTCGCCATTGTCATCCCGGCGGTTGACTTCGGAGAAATTCCAATTTATGTGGATCAATCGATTCTCTAGATCCACATTGTCCCACGTGAGAGCAATCATTTCCGATACACGAAGTCCGGTCATAGCTATGAAGGCTAACGCGAGCCCATTGCTTCCATATGAATAGTCGCCTTCCGGGATGGCATGATTGAATCGTTCTCCAGGCTTTTCTATATGAAGTGCCATATTATAGAAGCGATCCACCTCTTCCATTGTAAGGAACGTTTTCTGCGTTTTCTCGATTCGAGGTAGCTCGACGCCGTTTAAAGGGTTAGAAGATAGTGATCCTTCCGAGACGGCGTTCTGTAAAGCGGCTTTAATAAGTCCTACCACTTTCTTAATGGTTTTGGCGGCATAGCCGTGTTCCTGGAGAGCTGCAATGTATTCACGACATTTATCTTTTGTTAGATTCTGAAGTGTGACGTTGTATATGTCATATTCTTTCAGATCTCTTATCTGAGATTTGATTATGGTCTCGTAAGAATCATATCCCCTAGGGGTGAGTTTTGGCTTGCGAACGACTCGCACATAGTTCTCAACAAGTTCTCCTACAGTAGTAGAAACGCTATCTGTCGTTGGTTTTTTTCGACCTTTCTCATATTCTGCAACTTTATCTTTAACTTCTTGTTGAGTTTTTCCGTAAAACGTCTTGAATTTTTCGTTATTTTCGTATTTTTTCTTGAAAGCATAGTACTGGGTGCCGTTGATAGTCCTTTTGAACCACGAACCCTCGCCGTTACTGCGTTTTTTAGCCATGGGTGCCTCCTTTCGAAAAATCATCTTGACAAAAATTCCTTCCTATATTATATTATACAAGGTGGTAGGGAATTGGTCAAGGATTTTACACCAATTTTACACCAACCGTATCCGCGGTTCGATGGTTTTACACCTGCTTATCTGTGAAGCACATGTCTAGGCGACCATCAAAAAGCACTGAAAACAAGCAGATTAGAAACATTTCGAGGTGTGGCTAAGTTTGGTATAGCGCTGCGTTCGGGACGCAGAGGTCGCAGGTTCAAATCCTGTCACCTCGATTAAAATAGAAGGGTGGGTGCATAAGCACCCGCCCTTCTATTTTAATCGAAGATAATCGGTCTAAACCTGCGACCTTTATCGGAACGAACGCATGTGTTCGGGCGCAGAGGGCTCGCGACGTCCGGTGGACGTCGGTTTCGAGCCGACCGAGGACGGCACATGGCGAAGCCATGTGGCCGGCGAGACCGCAGGTTCATATGGGCTCGCGACGTCCGCTTTCTATCATATTATTAAGTAAATATGTTTGAAAACTTCTTGACATTTTTACATGATTTTGTTATAGTTAAGAAGGTTTTTTGCGATAAGTGTCGCTATGGGAGATAAAAACATGGAGAGGATCCGGGTATGGATTATTCGGGTACATATTATAAGGAGGGCAATCATATGTCAGTCAAGTTGAAACTTTTGGGAATGGTGACGATACCTATTATCGTATTGGGAGTTGTAGCTACCATCTTGGCGGCTGTCAACGTCAGAAGCGGAATGGAGGATGAGGTTCTCACCGGACTCAAAGCTGCTTCTAAGATGTATCGTGACATCAAGACGTTAGATGGTGATAAATATCAGGAGAATGATCTTGAGGATAAGTTAAAGACCGATACCGGTTACGACTTCACGTGGTTTGAGGGAGATACTCGTGTCCAGACATCGGTTGTAAAGGCCGACAATACTCGTCCTATCGGAACACAGGCTGCAGCTGAGGTTGTTGCTGAGTGTCTGAATGGTGGAAAGGACTTCACATCTACAAATACAGACGTTGCAGGTCAGGAATACTGTGTTGCTTATTGCGTAGTTAAGGATGACAGTGGAAAGAATGTCGGTATGGCATTTACCGGTTCACCGCGTACATCAGTTGAGAGTGCTATCTCAGGAGCTGTAGTAAAGCTCATCATTATAATAGTAGTAATTGGTATCATTTGTATAGTAGTTGCCTTCCTGATCGCAAACTCTATCGCAAATGCAATCAAAGAGAACGGACATGTTATCAACAATCTTGCTGAAGGTAAGTTCATCCGTCCGGAGCATGGACTTGATCGTAAGGATGAGCTTGGTGAGATGACTCGTTCTGCAGACAAGCTTATCGAGAAACTGAGCGAGGTAGTGGAATCTATCAAGGATTCTGCACATACGGTTGCCGATTCTTCATCAAGTATCGAGTCGCAGGCTGATCAGATCGAGCAGGCTACCTCATCGGTTACCAAGGCCGTGGATGAGATCTCAGAGGGCGCTATGAATCAGGCTACTGACGTCAGCCGTGCCCTTGAGAATGTCGAAGCGATCGCAAACGCTATTCAGAGTGTGTCTGCTACGACAGAGTCTCTGAATGTGATTACCGATAAGATGGAAAAGAACTCTCAGACATCTTCCGGACAGCTCGATTCGCTCGGACAGTCTTCGGATGTTATGGCCAGCAGTATTCAGGCCGTTAAGGAGAGAATCGGTGCCACAGGTAAGGCCGTTGACAATATCTTTGACAAGATCACTATGATTGACGATATAGCTGCTCAGACAAACCTCCTTTCATTGAACGCCTCCATCGAGGCCGCTCGTGCAGGTGAGGCAGGTCGTGGATTCGCAGTCGTTGCTGATGAGATCAGACAGCTGGCTGATTCTTCATCACAGGCAGCTAAGGATATCCAGGATGAGATGAACAAGCTGAAACGCGAGGCAGAGGCTGCAGTAGAGCAGTCAGAGATCGTGAGCGAGAACACATTGAAGCAGAAAGAAACACTCGAAGCTACGATGGCCGGCATCGCCGCTCTTATCAAGGATATTTCAGATAATATCAATGAAGTACATGCTATCGCGAAAGATGCAAAGACCTGCGAGGATTCAAAGCAGTATGTAGTAGATTCCATGGATGGTCTGTCAGCAGTTGCTGAGGAGAATGCAGCCGCATCCGAGCAGACATCATCAGCGATGTCCGAGCTGGATTCGACCATCAAGAGTCTGTCAAGATCCGCAAAGGATATGGAGAAGGTCGCATCAGACCTTACACAGCAGATCGCATTCTTCCAGTTTTGATCACAGTCTGCTGTTCACGCAAGTATAAAATAAATATGCATCTTGAGAGTTTACTCTCAAAGATGCATATTTTTTTATGCTTGAGGAACGAGTCGATGCCCCTCAATGAGGGGGGAGTCCCGAAGGGACGGTAAGCATACCGCAGGTATGCGAACCCCCGAATGAGGGAGTATCGAGGCGTGAACAGCAGACGTATTATACTTGAGGAACGAGTCGACGCCCCTCAAACGAGGGATTGTCCCGAAGGGACGATAGAGCATACCGCAGGTATGCGAAATCCCGAGTCTGAGGGCGCGGCGGCTAGCAGCAGACGTAGGAGGAACGAGTCGACGCTTTCACCTTATTATCGCATACGCCGTATACGCCGCGTACGCCGCAACCATTATCGCGCCCTCAACGCGCGTGATCTTTTTCCCTGTACAAATGAAGAAGAAGCAAATAGCGCTCACGACCAAAAGAATCGCGATATCAAAGAAAGAAGCAACGGTCACAGGTATCGGATGGAGCGTCGATGAGGCGCCGAGTATCAGAAGCATGTTAAAAATGTTTGATCCGATAGCATTTCCGAGAGCCATACCGTTTTCTCCCTTGGCTGATGCTACGATAGAGGTTACCAGCTCAGGAAGAGAGGTTCCTATGGCAACGATGGTCAAACCTACGAGAGTTTCGCTCATTCCCCACATGATAGCGAGGTTTTTCGCTGCTGTAACGACTCCGTCGCCGCCCAGGACGATGAGTGCGATACCTATCACGATGAACAGGATGCTCTTCCACATGGGTTCCGGTTTATAGTCCTCATCTTTGTCCTGTGAGTTTTTCGCTCTCTTTATAGTATAAAGAAGGTAACAGATGAAGGCTACGATCATCACGATACCGCCTATACGGCTGATCTCGCCTGATATAGCGTGTGTATCGGATAACTCGGGTCTCGGCCCGAACAGAACCTTTGTCGATGCTAAGAATAGAAGTAACACCGTTGCGATCAGGCAGATCGGGTAATCCCTCTTTTTGATACCACTATCTACGGGAAGCGGCTTCATCAGTGCGCAGACACCGAGTACGACCAGCAGATTGAAGAGGTTTGAGCCGATAACATTTGATACTGCGATCTCATTTGACCCCGAAAGGCCTGCAGACACGCTGACAGCGAGCTCAGGAGCACTGGTACCCATCGCAACGATGGTGAGTCCGATGATGACGCCCGGTACGCCGAATCTTCTTGCTATGGAAGCAGAGCCATCGACGAAGATATCGGCTCCTTTTATCAGTGCCACGAATCCGACTGCCAATAAAATCAAATTTAATAGCATATTTCCTGAATCCAGCCATTCAAACATATACGATTTTCCTCCATTTCTTATAGTTAAAATAAGATTTACTATTTAATTTTTCTGTTTTGGCATTATCTCTCTCTTTTGTCGCGGTCAGCTTAGCAGTTTTTCCAGGTATACAGCGACACCCTCATCATCATTTGACAGCGTGATGTCATCTGCTGCATCCTTCGTGATATCAAGAGAGTTGGCCATTGCGACGCCCAAACCTGCGGCTTTAAGCATCGTGATGTCATTCTCGCTGTCTCCGAAAGCGACTATCTGATCAGCCGTAATACCGAGTCTTTCGGCGAGAACCATCATGGCGTTTCCTTTGGTCGCAAGTTTGTCCGAGACTTCGATATTTTTGATCCCACCGGTGACGGCGACAAGCTCGGGGTATTTTTTGAGGATGTCTTCTACCTTATCAAAATCTATCCTGTGACCGTCCTCGTCGGATGCAAAGTTGATGGTGATCTTTTGTATGCTCTTATCCGCCAAAAACGATCTCATGTCATCGATCTGAGTCCTCGACGATCTTATGTAGTCCTTCATCGCATCGGTCACATCCATTCTGTCTATAAGGTACGATTTTTCGGAGACCATGTAGCAGGCGCCGTCTATGAACGGATCCGGCATGACCTGCAGTTTCATAAGCTCGTCCATAAGCGGGAGCGCGAGTGCGCTATCCATTGCGTTTTCGAACACGAGCTCGTAAATACTACCTGTATCAAGCTCAAAGGAAGGAAGGTTGTCTTTTGCTTCATATGAAATATCGGTTCCGGCGTCGAGCCGTCGATAGACGCCTGCGCCGTTCGAGGTAAGCGCGTAGTGAGCGCCCGGCAATACCTTTACGGCATCAGGTATCCCGCAAAGAGCCCGTCCTGTCGTTGTGAGAAGCTCGATGCCAAGCCTCGAAGCGTACTCGAGTATACTTTTCGTTCTGGGTGTCAGAACCTTTTTCTCGGTGAGAAGCGTGCCGTCCAGATCGAAAGCGATAAGACGTATATCCGTCATAAAGTGGGTTTCCTCCTTATATATGTGCTTTATAATTCTAAGGTATGTGTTTGTTTTAGTCAATACGAAAAAAAACTAAACTTTTTTTTCAAATCCTTTATTTGAACACATTTTAGACACATTTATTGTTTAGAATACAAGCATAACGAAGCTTACAAGATTGTTTTTTCATAAAACTCCTCTTTCAAAGGGCGGCTCCGACAGGAACCGCCCTTCCCTTTTGTAATGCTTTTGTAACACCATGTGTGATAGTATACTGTCATAAACTTGAAAAACTATCCGTAAACAGGATTACATCATAAGGACAGGAGGTATCGATATGAAAACAACAGGGAGAAGAATCACGGCGGTAATGCTTACCTTTGCATTAACACTTACATCTGTGTGCGGTGTTCGTATCCAGGGAGTGACACCTGAGGTGAAGAATGCAAAGGCAGCCGAGGGTAAAGGAAAATTTGTCAAGGATATCGTGATCAGCTATGCATCCAGCAAGGAAAAGGCGGAGAAGGAGCTGGGATCGGATTACATCGTTCTTGACAAAAACTTTAACGACGGGATGAGCGGCAATTCCTGGATCGCTTACTCAACTACCGATGATGAAGACGAAGCGATCACGGATATCAAAGCTATGCCGATGGATGGTAAGTATTCGACTTCGGATTATGAGACGCTTCTGAAAAATCAAAAGAACGTTATCGAAGCTCAGGTAGATGCTGTGGTTCCTTCGATCATTGAGTATGCCAAGAACTGTGATAAAGGTCTTAACACTGCTCAGGCTATACACAAGCTTCTGAATTTCTATCACGAGGATGATTCGGATAAAAACATGGGAGATTATCTCCTGGAAAAAGGTCGTGCACTGGCAAAGAACAAAAAAGACAGCAAGTCGATCAAAGATCTTGAGAAAATATATATGGAAGGAAACAATGCTGCCGTTTCAACCATAGAGTCGTTACTTCTCAAAGCAGCGGATACACAGCTAAAGACAAAAGGCTCATGGATCACACGTATGAGTGCGCTGGGGCCCGACGGACTCTTTACACTGTATCAAAAATCATTCGGCGGATCCAAAGCCGCTGTCAATAAAAAGCTGGATCAGGATTTCGGTGAGGATGCCGCAGCTCTTTTGGAGGGAATGAAGGCGGTCAGAGCGAAGATAAAAGAAGGAGAAAACTCCGATATCGCCAAAGCCATTAATGATGAAGATAAGATTGAAAGCATTGCATCGGATCTGTTAGGAGATGATATCGAAGAGATACCATTAGATTCGGATGCAGGGGAACTGATGGAGACTATGTGCGAAGGGGTTGGAAACGGTGCGGAAGTAGCAGGATCGACTATGGACATGGCTGCATTCAGTGTTTCAATCCTGTTAAAAGAGAGTCCTTATGGAAAAGGAAAAACCCTATATGATCTGTTTATGGATGAAAACCTGACAAAAAAGGATCTCTATCCGATGGCTTACTCCCTGTCAAGCGGACAGAAGAGTATCGTCGAGAATATGGGTGTTTATCCTCTGTTTGAAGGTGCGCTCTCAGAATATTCCGAGAAAGATAGCGAGTTGGTGGATGAGGTCGATATTGATGAAAATGTTTATTCTATCTATGAGGGGGTAGATCGAAGTGTATTTGACGGAGACACGGCGATCACGGCAGAAACATTGAAAAACATGGAGACCAGACAGTTTCATGATTTTCTTACACCGGTAGAGCTGAGTGATTTTGATTATAAACTACTTGCTGCTTGTGGTATCATGTTAGCAGCAATCGCGACCGGATATGCTGTTTATACCTTCATACCGGAAACAAAGGTGATGTTTTATGATGGAACACCGCTTATTGAGACTCAGAAGCTCGAGAGGATGAAACTCAATTTGGAAAAGATAAAAACCTACGATTATGCATGGAAAGTGGAGTATCTGGAAGAAAAAGGATTTATCAAAGCAGGATCATTGGGAAAAGTGAAAATCGGAGAGAATGCCGCAGAGGAACTCAGGGCCCTGTATGATGAAGCGTGGGTAGAAATGCAAGAAACAGGTGGTAAAGCTTCGAAGTTAGCAAGCCGTATAGACAAGTTCGGAGAAGCACAAAAAGCTAATTTTATCGAAAAATATGAGACTAAAATTGCAGAACAGGTTAGTAAAACAGAAATGGCAGGAACTGAGCGGATATGTAAAGTCCCAAGGGTCGACTGGACCACAAGGCTTGCAGCTTCTCTTGGCGCTATCGCGGCTATCGCATTTGCGGGCTATGAGATCTACTGTATGATCAACCATGACAAGATCAACTTTGCACATATTCCTTCAAAGATGGTAGCAAGGACCTATGAGGGAGATGCGGGTTATATGGCTTATCATGCGGTTACGACAAAGTCCGGGAAGGCTACTGATATCCACGATAAGAAGGGCATCGGATGGCAGGTGCTCTATACAACATCTGATGATAGAATGGGAGATCCGATCCTGACCTCGTCCCTGGTTGTAGAATCGGTTAATAGCCTTGCGGATCAGGAGATGATCCCGGTCACATATTTTGATGAGGGTTATGCAGCTGATCTTGCAGATGATGATTATACGGGAGCAAAAACTTCGAGAGCGTGCATGTTCTTCAAGAGAGGAACCGAGCCGATCGAGGAGGTTGCTGAAGTTGAGGAGACCGAGGAACCGGAAGACATGTTGGATTCGGCCAGTGGATCTGCTGCTGACGTAGAGGGTTCCGTCTTCGGAAATATGACGGCAGTATGGATGATCTTAATCGTTGTTGTCATTGGAATAGGTGCCGGAACCGGAGTTTATATCCGAAGGAGAAAGAAGGCTGAATAATGACTTATTCTATGATAAGTATTTTGGCATTGATATTAAACGTAATAATTAACCGCGGAGCTTTAAAGCACTTCTCGCTCAGTTCTAAGGGACAGAACCCGGCGAGAAGGGCGGTTATTCGTTATACCCATTTTCTCACCGCATCAAATTGTTATTTTATTGCGGACATAATATGGGGTGTTCTGTATGAATATCATCATATAGACTCCCTGTTTCCGTTTTTGTATCTTGATTGCATCCTGTACTTTTTGTTTATGTTTTTGACCATGCTCACATGGATTCGATATGTTGTTGCTTTTATCAACAAAACAAGAAAACGCAGCAAAATACTTCTTGGTGCCGTTTGGTTCATGTTCACGCTCGGGCTTATTTTTCTGATCATCAATTTGTTCTTTAAGTTTATATTTTCCTTTGACGGAGAACACAATTACATACCTGAACCGGGCAGATACATCGCATTTTTGCTGCAGATCGCTCTTTATCTGGTGACAACGGTATATATGTTTTATATTGCGAGCAAGTCGATCGGTGGGGAGAGGATTCGATACACGGCGGTCGGATTCACTTGTTTTGCTATGGGATTATTTTTGGTAACACAGATATTTGATCCGAAGTATCCGGCATATGCAGGCGGGCTTATTATCGGAATATGTGTGATCCGTTCAATTGTCGATGAGGGGGAGAAAAAGGAAAAAGAGATCTATGACCACATCGCTACAAGTTTGGCAGAAGACTATGAGGCAATGTATTATATTGATATGGAGACAGGACAATATATGGAGTTCTCGACAAGTGAGGAGTATGAATCCATGAACGTCCCGTGTGTGGGAAAAGATTTTTATGCGGAAACCCAGTCGAATCTGGATACCTATGTACATCCGGATGACAGAGAGTTTGCAAGGAGTTTGTATACCAAAGAAAAGATGTTAAGTATCCTCAAAGAGAAAAAATCATATTCTTATAAATACAGGATAATGGTAGGTGGAAGCCCGAGGTATTTCAGATTTACTGTGTTGCGTGCACATGATGACAGACATTTTGTTCTGTATGAAAAGGATATAGATGAAGAAGTCACAGCTGAGACCACGAGGCGTGAAAAACAGGAAAAACACATCACGTTCAGCAAGATCGCAGAGAGCCTTGCAGCCAACTATGATGTCATATACTATGTTGACGCGAAGGACTCCGGTTATGTAAGTTACGAGTGTCATAATATATATGGCAAGCTGGATATGCAACAGTCGGGAGACGACTTCTTTGCAGATGCCGAAAAGGATATCCCTCAGATCGTCCATGAGAGTGACCGGAATCTGGTGTCTGACTTCCTTGACAGAGATAATATGATCAGTGCTCTGAAGGATCGCAAGAGAAAGAGTATAGATTACCGTATCATGGCAAACGATCAGACGCATCATGTCAGATTGATCATAAGAAAGACCAGCGATGATTCTCACTTTATCATCGGAGTAGAGAATATAGACGCTGAGATCAGGAGAGAAAAGGAGCATCTCAAGGCGTTGAATTCCGAAAGAGAGCTTGCCAGACGAGATGACCTGACAGGTGTGAAAAACAAGACGGCATACAATGAGCTTGTCAAATCCGTCCAGGAAAACATCGATAATAAGGATGTTTCGCTGTGTTTCGCCATGGTTGTGTGCGATGCAAACAATCTCAAACGGATCAATGATACGCAGGGCCATGTGGTAGGTGATGAGTATATCAAAAAATCCGCGATGCTTCTGTGCGATGTTTTCGCTCATAGTCCGGTATTTCGAGTCGGAGGTGATGAGTTCGTCGTATTCCTCAAGGGTGATGATTATTCAAACAGGGGCGAACTGATGAAAAACCTGCGCTCCAAGGTTATTGAAAACATCCACTCGGGATCGGGACCTGTCCTTGCATCCGGGATTTCCGAATATGATCACACCTCAGACAGTCTGGTGTCTGAGGTGTTTGATCGTGCGGACAAGGAAATGTATGATGACAAGCAGGAACTCAAAGAATAAACATCTGTTTGCTACAGAATACCGAATGACATATGTAAAAAACCTTGCCTGTTTGGTATTTATATAGTATAATCATAGCACATCACACTAAAGAAGGGATGGTACAGATTATGAAATCGGATGTGATCACAGTTGGAAATAACGAAAAACTTATCGCACAGGCTCTCGAGCTGACGGAGCGTTATATCTATGAGGCGGGCCTGGAAGGTAAAAAGGCGATCCATTTGAACCTTCTTACCGAGGAGGTACTGTGTATGGTCAGAGCGATGGTCGGAGAGTTTTCCGCCAGGTTCTGGATCGAGGATGAAAAGGGAGAGTTCAGGATCAACGTTGATGCGGTGGCTGATGTTGACCGCGCGAAAAAGAAAGAGCTTCTCTCCGTGTCGAGCTCCGGTAAAAATGTCGCGAACAAAGGGCTTATGTCGAAGATCGGCGCATTTTTCTCGGACTGTGTTGATAATTATGACCAGGTGATGGAGTACACTTCATCCGCTGATAACTTTGGATACGTGTATGCGGCGGGGATGCCCGGTACTGCGCTGACGAGCACGGATATGTGGACGCTGTCGGCGTATCGTAGTGCAGTAAAGCGTGACAAGGGTGAGAATGAAGAGGCGAAGGAAGCTTGGGATGAGCTTGAGAAGTCGGTCATCGCAAATATGGCTGATGATGTCATCGTCGGAGTAAAGGACAATCATGTTACCCTGACAGTGGTAAAGAGATAAAAAAATACCAAAGCCGTCCGATACTATCAGACGGCCCCGGTATGGCATAAGGAGAGGACTATCAGCGGATCTGTCGGACACGGTGTGTGTTTGACAGGTCCGCAGTTTTATTCTATGTTTCTGTAAATGTGTATCGCGGTTCCCTTTTTATATTTGTATTTTTTCACTTGTCCTTTTGTTGGGAAGTTCATCCCCATGGCAAGTGCTTTTTTGTATATGGTGTCGTAGGAGAGTTGTTCTTCTTCTGTTTTTTTCTCGAGTATCTTGTTCTCGCGTTCAAGCGTATCGATCTCGGTTTTCAGAGAGTAGACCTGTTTATCAAGAAGAGTTTGAGAATTGTGATAGTTCACCACGGTTAAAGAGGTGCCGAAGCTCAGGGCCGCCGCCAGTATGGTCGCGACCGCTGTTTTTTTGAACTGTTTTCTTTCTGCCTGTTTTTCTACATCGATGACGCGGATCCTGCGGCCCGTATCAACGATCCTCACCGCCGTAGTGCCGATGATGAAGTCTGAAACTGCCTTCAACGTTTGTCTCCTCTTGAAACTCCCTTTTTTGAAAGTGGCTTGTCGGTGGCCTCGACGATAAGCATCGTTATCGCGCCCGATCTGGAGGTATAGTGCTCATCCGCATATGAATCGACGCGGCGAACCACCTCGTCCTCGAGAGTGATATTGATACGTTTCTTCATCAAAGTCCTCCAATCGTGTGTATAAACTGTGCATACAAACCACATAAACTACACATAGTATACATCCAAAATACACACCTGTCAAGTATAAAATGGACATTTTTGATCAAAAATCATCCGATGATCGTTCAGGGATTCGAGTCGTACAGGATTTGGCGACTTTTTGAAAGTAACTCTTTACATTCTTATATTAAAGTGTTACAATAGGTGACAAGTGACGATTTATCATTTTTATAGGAGGTATTGTTAGACTATGGCTAGACAAAAACAGTCAATGGATGGTAATACCGCAGCCGCTCATGTAGCCTATGCGTATACAGAGGTGGCAGGTATCTATCCTATCACACCATCAAGCCCGATGGCTGACTCAGTAGATATGTGGTCAGCAGCAGGCCAGAAGAACATCTTCGGAAGCACGGTAAAGGTTATCGAGATGCAGTCCGAGGCAGGAGCTGCCGGTACGGTTCACGGATCTTTGGCGACCGGTGCACTGACGACGACATTTACTGCGTCTCAGGGACTTCTTCTCATGATTCCGAACATGTACAAGATCGCAGCAGAGATGCTGCCGTGCGTATTCGATGTATCGGCTCGTACCGTATCAACTCACGCACTTAATATTTTTGGAGATCACTCCGATGTGTATGCGTGCCGTCAGACCGGTTTCGCTATGCTCGCAGAGACCAACCCGCAGGAGGTTATGGACCTTTCGCCTGTTGCACATCTTGCAGCACTCGAGGGCAGAGTTCCGTTCATTAACTTCTTTGACGGATTCCGTACATCACATGAGATTCAGAAGATAGAAAAATGGGATTACGAAGACCTCAAGGAGATGTGTCCGATGGACGCAGTTGAGGCATTCCGCAAGCACGCGCTGAATCCGGAGCATCCGGCAGCTCGTGGTTCACATGAGAACGGCGATATCTTCTTCCAGCACAGAGAGGCTTGCAACAAGGCTTATGATGCACTTCCTGCAGTAGTAGAGAAGTACATGAAGAAGATCAACGAAAAGCTCGGAACAAACTATGACCTGTTCAACTACTACGGCGCACCGGATGCCGATCGCGTTATCATCGCTATGGGATCCATCTGCGACGTGGCTGAGGAGGTTATCGATTACCTTACAACAAAGGGTGAGAAAGTCGGACTTATCAAGGTTCGTCTGTATCGTCCGTGGTCACCTGAGGCTATTCTCAAGGTTATCCCGAAGACAGCAAAGAAGATCGCTGTCCTCGATCGTACAAAGGAGCCGGGTTCTCTCGGAGATCCGCTTTACCTCGATGTGGCAACTACGCTGCGTGAGGCAGGCATGAACGACGTAGTCCTCACAGGCGGTCGTTATGGTCTGGGATCAAAGGATACCCCGCCGTCATCAGTATTTGCCGTATACAAAGAGCTCGAGAAGGATGATCCGAAACCGAGATTCACGATCGGTATCGTCGATGACGTTACGAACCTTTCACTTCCTGAGGTTAAGCCGGCACCGATCACAAGTGCACCGGGAACAAAGGAGTGCAAGTTCTGGGGTCTCGGCGGTGACGGTACTGTCGGAGCTAACAAAAACTCCACAAAGATCATCGGTGATCATACAGATAAGTACATCCAGGCATACTTCCAGTATGACTCAAAGAAGACCGGTGGTGTTACGATCTCTCACCTGAGATTCGGTGACAACCCGATCAGAAGCCCGTACTACATCAACCAAGCTGACTTCGTTGCATGTCATAACCCTGCATATGTAACACAGGGAATGAAGATGGCTCAGGATGTTAAGCCGGGCGGTGTATTCATGATCAACTGCCAGTGGTCAGATGAAGAGCTTGAGAAGCATCTGAACGCTGAGGCAAAGAAATATATCGCTGATAACAATATCCAGCTCTACACCATCAACGCTATCGACAAGGCTATCGAGATCGGTATGGGCAAGCGTACCAACACGATCCTTCAGTCTGCATTCTTCAAGCTGGCTGACGTAATGCCTATCGATGAGGCAGTGACCTTCATGAAGGAGGCAGCAAAGAAGTCCTACTCCAAGAAGGGTGATGCGGTAGTAGAGATGAACTACAAGGCTATCGATGCCGGTGTGGATGCCATCCACAAGGTAGAGGTACCTGACTCATGGAAGAATCCTGCACCGGATGCACCGGCTAAGGAGCTTCAGGGTCGTCCGGAGGTTGTTAAGCTCGTTAAGGATCTCCTCGGACCGATCTCAAAGATGGACGGCGACAGCCTTCCGGTATCCGCATTCGCAGAGAACCCGGATGGTCAGTTCGTGACAGGTGCATCTGCATACGAGAAGCGTGGTACGGCAGTTATGGTTCCTGTATGGAATCCTGACTCATGCGTACAGTGTAACAGCTGTGCATTTGTCTGCTCACATGCTACTATCCGTCCGTTTATCCTTGATGCGGGAGAGGTTAGTGCCGCTCCTTCACAGATCAAGCTTACAGACTCCAAGCATGCAACAGCAGACGGTATGAAGTACACGATGAGCGTTTCACCGCTTGACTGTATGGGATGCGGCGAGTGCGTGACCGTATGTCCGAAGGCAGACGATGCACTGAAGATGGTTCCGCAGGAGTCACAGTCCGATCAGCAGCCTGTATTCGATTACCTTGTTGCAAACGTTGGCAAGAAGGAGATCAAGGAGAACTTCACGGATGCTACACCGATCGGTTCTCAGTACAACCAGCCGCTGCTCGAGTTCTCAGGCTCATGTGCAGGCTGTGCAGAGACTTCATATGCAAGACTTATCACACAGCTCTTCGGTGAGCATATGTTTGTATCAAACGCTACAGGATGCTCGTCTATCTGGGGTAACCCGGCTGCGACAGCTCCGTACACGGTAAATAAAGACTCCCTCAAGGGACCGGCATGGTCAAACTCACTTTTCGAGGACAACGCTGAGCATGGTCTCGGAATGCACCTCGGACAGAAGTACCTGCGTGACCAGCTGATCGAGAAGCTCGAGGGTATGAATGCATCCGGTTCACTCGGAGATGCTATCAAGGCATATCTTGATACAAAGAACGACACACGTAAAAATGGTCCGGCAGCCGACGCTCTTATCGCAGAGCTCGAGAAGGACGGATCAGCTGATGCTAAGGAGATCCTTGCAAAGAAGGACTACCTGTCCAAGAAGTCAACATGGATCTTTGGTGGTGACGGTTGGGCATACGATATCGGATTCGGTGGTCTCGACCACGTACTTGCTTCAGGCGAGAACGTAAACGTAATGGTATTCGATACCGAGATGTACTCCAACACAGGTGGTCAGGCATCAAAGGCTTCCAACATCGGTGAGGTTTGCCAGTTCGCTGCAGCAGGTAAGGAGATCGGCAAGAAGAGCCTTTCCGAGATCGCTATGAGCTACGGATATGTATATGTAGCACAGATCGCACTCGGAGCTAACCCTGCACAGGCTGTAAAGGCTATCGCAGAGGCAGAGGCTTACAACGGTCCTTCACTCATCATCGGTTATGCACCTTGCGAGCTCCACGGAATCGCCAAGGGTGGTATGAATCACTGCCAGGATGAGATGAAGAAGGCTGTAAAGGCCGGATATTGGAACCTGTTCAGCTTTAACCCGGCACTCAAGGCCGAGGGCAAGAACCCATTCACCTTCACATCAGAGAAGGGTGTGGACTTCGCAGGCTATCAGGACTTCCTGAACAACGAGGCACGTTATACACGTCTTATCAAGCCGTTCCCGGATCGTGCAGACAGACTGTTTGCAGAGAGCGAGGAGGCAGCAAAGGCGCGTTACGAGCATCTCAAGAAACTCGTAGAGCTCTACGCTTAATGAAGGGACTGTAAACAGTTCCTCGCGTACTGATACTGCATAATATAAACAGGAGCAGTGAGTAAACTCGCTGCTCCTGTTTTTTGGCAAATTTGATTTTTTTATATAATTATGATATAATCCGGATTATGAAAGCGATATTGATCTCAACCTTAGGTTTTATAGGATCCGTATTTTTTTCGATGCTTCTCACGAGATTGATCACAACGAAGAAAAGACGATCAGGCAGACTCACCCGCAGGGGGAAATGGGTCATTTTTTCTGTTGTCCTCATACTCGTTTATCTGACGGGAGGTATGGTTTATTTTTCAATCTTTTCGCATGCATCGGAGAATGCGATGGTGTATATGAATAGCACCGATACCGTGAGTGTTTCGGAGATCGATGACGGTTATCTGTTTGACGGACCGGGGACGGAGAATGCGTTCATTTTTTACCCCGGGGCAAAGGTCGACGAAAAAGCATATGCTGAACTCATGATGAGGCTTGCGGATGAGGGGACAGACTGCTTTCTTATCAGTATGCCGTTGCATATGGCCATTTTGGGAAAGAGAAAGGCAGATAACGTGATCGAAGCGTATTCCGGGAACGGCTACAAACACTGGTATATAGGAGGACATTCGCTGGGAGGAGCGGTGGCCGCGATATACGCAGCCGAAAACAGCGATAAGCTCGATGGAGTCGTGATGCTGGCAGCTTACTCGACCAAAAAACTGGATCAGAACCTCAAAGCGATGACTATGATAGCTACCAATGATCATGTCATCAATACGCAGGATTACGAAGAGAACAAGAAAAATCTTCCGCCCGATGCGACCGAGGTCGTGATACAGGGAGGCAATCACAGTCAGTTCGGGGACTACGGAGATCAGAGAGGCGACGGTGAGGCTACGATCACCAGAGATGATCAAATAAAGCAGGTTTGTGAGGCTATTTTGCATATGTTGCCTCATCAACAGGATATACAGACGGATTTGCATGAAGAATAAGAAAAAAGATTTGCTTTTTCTTATTAAATATGATAGAATATACACAGTATTTTTGAGGACGGCCGGATCGTGAACAATTGGCCGAGTGTACCGAGGAGAGTGGTACGCGGAAAGGAGCATATTTATGGCTACGAGTGAGCATGCTATCCTCTCGCAGGCAGAGATTGACAACCTCATATCTCAGCTGGCAAAGGCGACCGAGAAGAGCTATAACGACGGATTTCAGGCAGCGAACGAGGTTATCGCAAAGAGTGAGGAGAATGTTGACTATTCAACAGGATATAACCAGGGTGTTAAGATCGGATATGAGCGTGGAGTGTCAGATGCATGGGATATCATCAAGAACCTTCTTAACAAGGGAAGTGAGGAGCTTGATAGTTTGCTTCAGCGCAGTGCACTTGATATCGCTATGAAGTGATCTTTTGGTATTTAAACAAAGCGGGACGTCAAAACCAGGGGCGTTCCGTTTTTCGCTTTATGTAAATGACTATCGGAGGGGTAAAATTGGCAGATAAAAGCATTCTTATCGTGGATGATGATCCTGTATATGCAAAGATGGTTCGCGAGTGGACCAAGGAGACATATCAGGCTTTTGTGGTAGTTTCCGGTGAGCAGACGTTACGGTTCCTTACAAAGCATTCGGTCGATATGATCCTTCTTGATTATGAGATGCCGGGGATGTCAGGTACCGAAACACTTGATCATATCAGAGAGAACGATGAGACAAAAGACATTCCTGTAACTATACTTTCGGGAACGACGGATGAGCCAACGATCACAAAGATCATGGAGCTTGACACGTCGGGATTTTTGCGTAAGACGATCAAAAAAGAGGAGCTTTTGGATTATCTGAGTGAGAATATAGGTTAAGTGCGGAGGAAGACATGAAGAATAGTCAGAAAAAATGGATGATCCTCGTGATCGTCGATATTCTTATATGTACGGCTATCCTGATGACGACGAGTTATCTTCGTTCGTCACACATGTTTTCCCAAAAAACAGAAGAAAAAGCGGAATTAAAAGCGAAGTCATATGCTCAGGAGTTCAGCGGCTGGATGAACGGCTATGCGAGCGGTTTGGAAGTGCTGGCATCTCAGATGGAGAACGAAAAGATATATTCGCGTCCGGAGAATGATATTCGAAACTTCTTAAAATCTTCCATGGAGAGTATCGATTCCATCGGAGAGATTTCTGATTTCTATTACACTGATATTTCAAATCATATGATCTGTGCGGGAGATTATGCCGATCAGGGGGATATTGATTATGTGCATGACAGGGAGTGGTTTGTAGATGCCGCTTCGAGTGAGGATCTGTGTTATGCGACTCCCTATCTGGATTCCATGGATGGCAGGACGGTCATCACGCTCTCAAAGGGAATACGTGAAGGAGACACCCTAAAGGGTGTTGTTTGCGCTGATCTGTATGTGGATACTCTCATAGACAAGATAAATAAAGCGGACGTTGATGCGGACAGCTATGCATTTTTGATAGACAGAAACTACGACATGGTCGTACATCCGTGCTCTGATTTTAAGTTCAAGGACACTCCGAAAAAAATGACGTCCATCACGTCGGCTGACTATGCAGTGATCAAAAGACATCTTAACGATGACAAAAATGAAATGCATGTGATCAAGGATTATGATGGAGTCGAAAGAGCGTTTTTTACCGCGGTCATCCCGGGGATGAAGTGGTATGTGGGTATCGCGACGAGTAAAGACGTGCTAATGGCAGATGTAAAAAGTCTGATGTTCGTATTCCTCGCTGCAGGTATGGCGGCCCTGGTCATCAGTGTCATGATATTTTTGCTGGTTTCGATACGCCTTGTAAGGTTAAACGATGTCAGGGTGTCTGAAGCTCTGCGCAAGTTCGGTATCAAGAATATCATTATCTCGCTGGCGGCGGTGGTATTTTTCGTAGCTTTGATCGTGATCTATGTGTCGATGCTGTATTCGGCATCGAAGGATTCGATAATCGCGGAAGGCGAGCTTCATTCGGTCGAGTCGGCCAATCAGCTCAACAAGTATCTTTCAGAGGGGACAGCTCTGGTAAAGACGGCGAATTATGAGCTTGGCAAGATGCTTGAAAAAGGATGTACCGAGAAAGAGATCCAGGAATACATGGTGGAGAAGACGGACAGTATTCAGCAGATGATAGACCCGAACTACACGGGTCTTTACGGATATATCAACGGGAAGTATTATGATGGAGCAAACTGGGTGCCCGACGAGGGTTGGGTTGCCACGGAGAGACCGTGGTACAAAAGGGCCGTCGAGGCCGGAGGAAGGCTGACTTTGGTAGAGCCGTATCTCGATGCTCAAACGGGGCTTATTACCATGACGGCAGCGATTGCCATGGAGAACAGAGCAAACGTGGTGGCTATCGATGTTTCATTCTCCATGATGAGAACGATCACCAAAGAGACCGAGCAGGCTTCGGACAAGATAGAAATGGTTCTTGACGGGAACGGCAGTGTCATCGCGCACAGTGATGAAAACGAGATCGGAAAGAACTATCTCAGAGAGAGAGGAACACTCGGGTCAGCCGTGGCGGAAAAGGTGTTCACAACATATGATCAGTGCTTCGAGCTTAGCTACGATGACAAGGATTATGTGGTATATTCGGTATCGGTGAATAATGAATGGTATTCGCTGACTTTGATCGACTCGGGTGAGAGTTTCAGGCCGCTTCACCTGCTCATAATCATAACCATATGTGTCATCGTGCTCGCCGTAGTCATCCTGGGAGCTATATTCATCAACACGAGTACGAAACACCTGGCCGTGGAGAGGCTGAATGTACAGCTCACCGCGACATCAAATATTTATATTTCCATGCATGATGTCGATCTGATCAACAACAGGTTTGAAGTGATCCATTCGACGCCCGTGATCAGCGACTTCCTTTCGAATGTAAGTAAAAATGCCACGGAGGCCATGAACAGCATCTCGGCTGCGATGACGATGGCTGATACGCGTGACGAATATCTGAAGTTCGTGGATCTGTCTACTCTCGAGGAGAGGATGGAGGGCAAAAACACCATAGCTATGGAGTTCCATGCCAAGGACGGAAGATGGATGCGCGGCAGATTTATCGTATCCGAGCGTAACTCCAGGGGCAGGATCTCACATGTTCTGTGGATGATCGAGAGTATCGATGAAGAGAAGAGAAAGCGTGATGAGCTGCAGGACATCTCGTCAAGGGCGCTCGCCGAGAGTGAGGCCAAGTCCGCATTCCTTTCAAATATGTCTCATGAGATCCGTACTCCGATCACAGCCGTGCTCGGAATGAACGAGATGGTACTCAGGGAATGCGAGGATGAGAACATCATAGAGTACGCCGAGAATATTGAGAATGCGGGACGTACGCTGCTCGGAATAATAAATGATATTCTTGACTTCTCCAAGATCGAAGAGGGCAAAATGGAGATCATACCTGTCGAGTATGACCTTTCTTCATTGCTTAACGATCTGGTAAATATGACCGAGATACGCGCCGAGAACAAAGGACTTTTGTTGAACATCAACTTCAGCCCCGATATGCCGAATGTGCTTTTCGGTGATGAGGTCAGGATCAAACAGGTCATCACAAACATCCTTACAAATGCCGTCAAATACACGGAAAAGGGTGAGATAACGTTCTCCATGTGGCACGAAGTGAACCCGCGTGAGGCAGATTATATAACTCTGTGCGCGGAGGTCCGTGATACCGGAATAGGTATCAAGGAAGAGGATATGGAGAAGCTGTTCGCAAGGTTTGACAGGATCGAAGAAAAGCGAAACAGGAACATAGAGGGTACCGGACTCGGCATGGCGATCACCAAACATCTTCTCGACCTGATGGGCGGAAAGATGCAGATAGAGAGTGAATACGGTGTGGGCTCCACATTCCGCGTGACACTCAAACAAAGGGTGATCGAGTGGAACAAGATCGGAGACTATCAGGATTCCGTAAGAAAGCGTGCCGATTCCAGAGACAAATATAAGGAGTTGTTCACCGCGCCGACTGCAAGCGCGCTTATCGTGGATGACACCAAGATGAACCTTATGGTATTCAAGAGCCTGCTTAAAGGTACCGAGATGGAGATAGATACGGCGGACAGCGGTATCGAGGCTCTGGAGATCCTGAAAGATAAAAAGTACGACGTTATATTCCTGGATCATATGATGCCACACAAAGATGGTATCGAAACTCTGCAGGAGCTCAAAGCAGACAAGGACAATCCGAACCTGGATACACCGGTTGTCTGCCTGACTGCAAACGCTATCTCAGGCGCCAGAGAGATGTACTTAAACGCAGGCTTCGACAACTATCTGACGAAGCCTATCGACAGCTTGAAGCTCGAGGAGATGCTGGTGGCATACCTTCCGAAGGAGAAGATAAGCTATATGAAAAAGCAGCCCGAGAGCGAAGAGAAAAAGGGAGGTGGTTTTGTGAAGGATGAATCAGATATGGAAAAGGTCGATAAGAATGTGGCTCTTTCCCCATTATACATACCGCATAAAGGAATAAACCTTATCGAGGCCATGGGAGGAATGGGTGGTGAGGACGCATTTAAGCCGATTCTTGACATTTTTTATGAGACTATCGATGAGAATGCCGATGAGATCCAGGAGATGTATGATACGGAAAATTGGGAGGATTACACCATACTCGTTCATGCGCTGAAGAGTTCTGCGAGGATAGTGGGAGCTCTCGATCTCGGCGAGGAGGCTTTTGCGATGGAGATGGCGGGCAAGGAGAATAACCTTGACTACGTTCATAAAAACCACGAAAAGCTGATGAAGAATTACCGCGAGTTCAAGGATATCCTGAGTGATATCTATGAGGAGCAGCCTGAAATTGGTCAGGCGCCCGTAAGCAAGGCTGTTGCCGGTCAGATGAACATCGATGATTGGAAGGAGAGGATCCGCGAGGGTGCCGACAATATGGACATCGATGTGCTCGAGGAGGTGTTCAGAGAGATAACCGCATATGAGCTGTCTCCGGAGGATGAGGCGTCATTTTTGGAGATCAAAAAGATGGTTGATTCCTATGACTATGATGGTGTGAATGAGATGCTCGATTCGATGTAAGGCGTCATTCTCGTGGAAAACGCTGTTTTTCTTGACAACGAGAGTGCTTTCTTATATAATACATTTTTAGTGAGTTCTAATGAGTTTTAAAGGAGGAAGTCTATAATGGCTGAGGTAAAAAAACATCTGCTGACCGCGGGTGGTCTTGCAGATTTGGAGAATGAGCTTCATGAGTTGGAGGTCAACAGACGTAGAGAGATCGCGCAGAAGATCGCTGAGGCGCGTGAGCTCGGAGACCTTTCGGAGAACGCTGAGTATGATGCTGCCATGGATGAGCAGCGTGATATCGAGGCGAGAGTTGCCCAGATCAACAAGATCCTTGCAAACTACGAGCTGATCAGCGACGATGAGGGTGACACGAGTGTCATCACCATGGGTTGCAAGGTGAAGGTTCGTGACATGGAGCTTAAGAAGGATATGGAGTACAAGATCGTAGGTTCGACCGAGGCAAATATCCTTAAGAATCGCATCTCTAACGAGTCACCGATCGGAAAAGCGCTTATCGGCGCAAAGGAAGGTGAGACCGTCAAGGTGGCATCACCGTCAGGCATTATTAAGTATAAGGTTCTTAGTTTCAAAAAATAAAAATGGCAAGACACGGCGTGGGTCTGTGTGGGCTCACGCCGTTTGTATGTAGGAGGAAATATGGCTGAAGAGAATATCAACCAGTTGCAGCAGGTGATGCGCGACAAGCTCGCGGCATTGCAGGAGGACGGACGCGATCCGTTTCAGATAACAAAGTGTGATGTGACACATCACTCGTCCGATATCTTGGAAAACTATGATGAGCTGGAAGGAAAGACCGTTACCGTCGCAGGTCGTATGATGACCAAGCGTGTGATGGGCAAGGCTTCATTCTGCAAGCTTCGTGACTTAAAGGGAGACATCCAGTCCTATGTGGCTCGCGACAATGTCGGCGAGGAGGACTACAAGGTGTTTAAGAAAGCCGATATCGGTGATATCTATGCTATCACCGGTGAGGTATTCAAGACTAAAACAGGTGAGATCAGCGTGCATGCAGCAAAGATCGTCCTTCTGACAAAGACGATCCAGGTTATGCCGGAGAAGTTCCACGGACTCACCGATACCGATATGAGATATCGTCAGAGATATCTCGATCTCATCATGAATGATGAAGTAAAGTATACCTTTATCAAGAGATCACAGATCCTGCACGAGATCCGTACATTTTTGGACGGACAGGGATTCATGGAGGTTGAGACTCCGATGATCGTCGAGAATGCGGGTGGTGCTGCGGCTCGTCCGTTTACCACGCATTACAACGCACTTAACGAGGACAGGAATCTGCGTATTTCTCTGGAATTGTATCTGAAGAGACTTATCGTGGGTGGTCTCGAGAAGGTGTATGAGATCGGGCGTGTGTTCAGAAACGAGGGAACCGACGGTCGTCACAATCCTGAGTTCACTCTGATGGAGCTGTATCAGGCGTTTACTGACTATCACGGGATGATGGATCTGACCGAGAATATGTTCCGTTATGTGGCTGAGAAGGTCTGTGGCAAGACTCTGATCCCGTATCAGGATGTCGAGATCGATCTCGGAAAGCCGTTTGAGCGTATCACTATGATCGATGCGATCAAAAAATATGCAAATATAGACTTCAATGAGATCAAGGACGATGCTGCTGCCAAGGCACTTGCTAAGGAGCATCATATCGAGTTTGAGGAGCGTCACAAGAGAGGTGATATCATCAGTATGTTCTTCGAGGAGTATGTCGAGGAGCATCTGATCCAGCCGACGTTTGTCATGGATCATCCGATCGAGATCTCACCGCTTACCAAGAAAAAGCCGGATGATCCGTCGCTCGTTGAGCGTTTCGAGCTTTTCATCTACGGCAGAGAGATGTGTAACGCTTATTCAGAGCTTAACGATCCTATCGACCAGCGCGAGCGTTTCGCCGCTCAGGAAGAAGCATTCGCCGCCGGCGACGAGGAGGCTAACCACACTGATCAGGACTTCTTAAATGCGCTTGATATCGGTATGCCGCCGACAGGTGGTATCGGATACGGTATCGACCGCCTGGTGATGCTGCTGACGAACCAGCCGGCGATCAGGGATGTAATATTGTTTCCGACACTGAAGTCGATGGATAAATAAAGTACATTTTAGAGATTGAGTATTGTAAAAACTATGGGACACTTTTCGAAACGTAAAATTGTTTTGGAAAGTGTCTTTTTTCGTTGTAGTCGTTTTATATCCGACTAGGAAATCTTTACTTTTTGAGCAAAATGAGTTATAATAACGCAGATAATACGAAGCAGAATACAATTGCTTGGATGGAAGAATGATCAGCTTTCGAGATTTAAGAGTGATGCTTGGAAGGCTAAATGAGGATTGGCTTATGAAGAGGTGAGTGCGTATGATCACGGTTAATATATACTATATCGGTGAGGTTGATAGTGCCAAGATGTTCGCAGAGGAGATGATCGAGTCAGGAGTTGTTTCAGCGATCCGGGCTGAAGACGGAAACATGGGATATGATTATTTCTTTCCGATGGATGATCCGCATACGGTGCTTTTGATTGATAAATGGCGGGATCAGGAGGCGATTGATAAGCACCATGCCTCTGAGATGATGGGAAAGATAGCTGAATTAAGGGAAAAGTATAATCTCCATATGCGTGTAGAGAGGTATATTGAGGATTCAGAGGGCATTCCGGAGAGTGATAAATCGTTTATTCGAGGGGAATGTGAATGAAGTATTCAAAGGTCGGCTTTCGGAAGGTCTATAAGAAATTTTGTCTTCATGGAAACAGGGCATTTTGTTGACTGGAGTACGCAAAGTGTCATGCTGGTACTGCTTTTAGGCATGATCGGTCTGATCATCACGGAAAAATTCAAGAAACAACCGTGGATCATCGTTATCACCTATGCCGCGTTTGCGGCTATCAACTATTTCGGAAAACTGAATTTCAAGCTGGTCGGTGTCCTGTTGATTTTTGTGTTTACATCCGAACACGCTGGTAGATGGGAGGTAAAAAATGGATAATAAAATGTATCAGGTTTCAACATTACAGGCGCTTGCGCTGGGGTACAGCCGGGCGGTGATAACAGTCGGTGAGCTGATCCGGGAGGGCGATACCGGGCTGGGAACCTTTGAGGATGTAAACGGAGAAATGATCGTCATGGATGGTCATTGTTATCGGGCGGATCGGGACGGAAACGTAACCGTAGTCGATCCGGGGACCGGTGTTCCCTTTGCCGCCGTGGCAAAGCTGTACGGGGAGCAGGTTTTCTCACTCAAGGATAAGCCGGATATCACATCGATACGAACGCAGCTTACCGGAAAGATCGAAGAAGTGTTTGGCCTGAACAGTATGCATGTCGTAAGGATTGACGGCGAGTTTGAAAGGGTAGATGCCCGTTCAGAGGCTCCCTACCGGTCACATCATATCACGCTGAAAGAGGTTCTCAGCCAGACGCAGACCGCTTTCATTTTTGAGAATATCCGCGGATCACTTGTGGGTGTGTATTTCCCGGATTATATGGATGGCATCAATATGCCCGGATGGCATCTTCACTTCCTTTCCGAGGATAGGTCCAAAGGCGGACATGTTTTTGATGTCAGCTTGCGGGAGGGGACGGCAAGAGTAGACAAGATCACGAATATCTACATAAATCTGCCTAAGGAAGCAGCATTTGACACCTATTCCCTCAAGCAGGATTTACAGGATGAGATCAAATCGGTAGAGTGATTTGA
>CAMVOY010000039.1 GCA_947169235.1 uncultured Lachnospiraceae bacterium
GAGTTGAGGTTGATCATGCACTGGAGCACGCTATATGCGTACTTGTGATATCATGTCCGTGCGCTCTCGGTCTCGCGACACCGGTTGCTATCATGGTCGGAAATGGTATAGGAGCCCGAAACGGGATCCTTTTTAAGACCGGTGAAGCGCTCGAGATGATGGGACGTGTAGATACCGTGATACTTGACAAGACAGGAACGATCACGTCCGGAGAGCCCGAGGTCACAGATGTTATATGTACCTCAGGTATCGAAGAAAAAGAAATACTTTTGTATGCGGCTTCGATGGAGAAGCTCAGCGATCATCCGCTGGCTAAGGCGATAGTAAGGTATGTGGTACCTTCTGACGGAACAGATGAGGCGTCCGGATCGGTGCCTGAGCTATATGATGTCACCGGGTTTAAGGAAATCGCGGGAAACGGTCTTTGCGGCGTTATTAACGGAAAGAATATCAGAGTCGGAGGGGCGTCGTTTGTTCTTGATGATGGTAGGAATGCAAATGATGGTGGTGACGAAGTAAAGGCTTTATCCGAAAAGCTTTCAAATGAAGGGAAGACTCCCGTATATATTGAGATAGACGGTATTGTTTCCGGTATCATAGCTATAGCTGATACGATAAGAGATGATTCGGTATCTGCCATAAAAAGGATACGGTCGTTGGGTATACGTGTAAAGATGCTTACCGGTGACAATGAAAGGACTGCAAAGGCCATAGGAGATATGGTGGGCGTGGATGACGTTATCGCAGGAGTACTGCCTGACGGAAAGGCTGATGTTGTAAAAGCTGAGACCGGAACTGTGGTTATGGTAGGAGACGGTATCAATGATGCTCCTGCGCTGACGATAGCCGATGTCGGAGTTGCTATAGGGGCCGGTACGGATGTCGCTATCGATTCCGCTGATGTTGTGCTTATGAACAGTTCGATATCAGATGTTGCCAAGGCAATCGTGCTCAGCAGAAAGACGCTAAGGAATATACATCAGAATCTGTTCTGGGCGTTCTTTTATAACGTTATATGCATACCGATGGCGGCGGGGTTGTTTGGTTTTAGTATGAGTCCGATGATCGGTGCGGCAGCGATGTCGCTGTCGAGTTTCACGGTGTGTATGAATGCGCTCAGACTTAATCTTATTAATTTATCCAAGTGATAAAAGCGCATATCTGCGATGAAGGAGATTTATGAGAAACTATCAGAAAGAGCTGGATGAGTTCATATCAATGAATTGCGCGGATGAGAAGCCGCGGCTGTTTTTGCACTGTTGTTGTGCACCGTGCTCCAGCTATGTCACTGAGTATCTGCATGAGTTCTTTGATATTACTGTGTTTTTTTATAATCCGAATATTACGGAACGGGATGAGTATGAAAAGAGAAAAGCTGAACTTAAGAGATATCTGAGCGAAGCAAGTTATGGTGATGACATCAGTTTCGTTGATGCCGATTATGATCCTGAGAGCTTTTTTGATATGGCAAAAGGACTTGAAGATGAGCCTGAAAGAGGAGCGAGATGTGTTAAGTGTTTCAGACTTAGACTTACTAAGACGGCTGAGGCAGCCAAAGAGAACGGTTTTGAGCTTTTCTGTACGACTTTATCCATCAGTCCTCACAAGGATGCAGATCTGCTTATGAGTATAGGTGAGGAACTGGCCGAGAAATATGGTCTGAAGTATCTGCCATCTGATTTCAAGAAAAAAAACGGTTATAAGCGAAGCATAGAGCTGTCAGCAGAGTATGATCTGTACAGACAGAATTACTGCGGCTGTGTTTATTCCAAACCCAAAGAATAATGGATCAATGCGGTTTTAGGGCATATTCGATTATTCGGATATGCTTTTTTTGTTCTAAAAAAAAGGAATTCCCTTTTTTGTGTTGTAGTTACTATATGCAGGTGTTGTTCAAATGGGAAAGGAGCCTGAAAATGACCATCCGTGAGGAACTTGAGCAGCGTGAACACAGCATATTATGTGCGGAAGCGTCTTTTTCTGATGCATCGAAAGGAAGAGATCTTCCGGAGGAACAGTGCGACATTCGTCCCGTATATCAGAGGGATCGCGACAGGATACTGCATTCAAAGAGTTTCAGACGGTTGAAGGGCAAGACTCAGGTTTTCCTTGCACCAAAGGGAGATCACTACAGAAACAGGCTTACTCATACACTTGAGGTGTCTCAGAACGCCAGGACGGTAGCAAAGGCTTTAAGGCTAAACGAGGATCTGACAGAAGCGATAGCGCTTGGTCATGATCTCGGGCATACTCCATTCGGTCATGCAGGAGAGAGAGAGCTTAACCAGATCGTGCCGGGAGGGTTCAGACATCAGGAGCAGAGTATCCGGGTGGTAGAGAAGTTGGAAAAGGGTGGAAAAGGGCTAAATCTCACTGTTGAAGTCAGAGACGGCATACTGAACCACTCTACAGCAGGCAGTCCGTCAACACGTGAAGGAAAAATAGTCAGGATATGTGACAAGATAGCATATATAAACTCGGATATAGATGATGCGATAAGAGGCGGGGTGATCAGGGATGAGGACATCCCCGAAAAGTATAAAAAGGCATTCGGATACAGTCTGAGGGAGCGACTCAACACGTTGATACATGATCTGATCATCTCATCAGAGAAGGCAAATGAGATCACGCTTTCCAAGGAGATGGAAGAAAACCTCATGGGTCTGAGAAAATACATGTTTGAAAATGTATATGTCAATTCCATTGCCAAGACTGAGGAGGGCAAAGCTCAGGCGCTCATCAGAAGACTGTATGAATACTATGTTGATCATACCGATCTTTTACCGCATGAGTACAAGGCCATGATCGGTGAAGAGACCAAGGAGAGAGTCGTATGTGATTTTATCGCCGGAATGACTGATAATTACGCGGTAAAGATCTATACTGAGCTTGCGATACCGCAGATGTGGTCGGTTTACTAGACTTGGACATTTGGAAAAGAGGATTAGAATGTACTACGGTGATGATATACTCGAGGACGTTCGAAGCCGGACGGATATTGTTGATCTGATCGGCACATACGTATCCCTGAAACGGGCGGGAGGCTCGTACAAGGGGCTGTGTCCTTTTCATAATGAAAAGACTCCTTCGTTTACCGTGACGCCGGACAAGAGGATGTATTACTGCTTCGGATGTCACAAGGGCGGGGATGTCTTTACATTTTTACAGGAATATGAGAATATGACCTTCACCGAGTCGGTCCAGTATCTGGCAGAGCGCGCCGGCATACAGCTTCCTACTGAGAATATGGATCCTGACAGGAGAAGAAAGGAATCATTACGAGATACATTATTTAAGGTAAACTCTTTGGCGGCGCAGTATTATTTTGCGTATCTCAGAGATCCGAAGGGTAAGGAAGGGCTTGATTATCTCACGGGGCGAGGCCTGAGCGAGGATACGATGAAAAAGTTCGCGCTCGGATTCGCACCACAAAACAGCTCGTTATACAGGTTTCTAAAGAGCAAGGGATATAATGATGATGTACTTAAGCCCAGCGGACTTTTTGTCTATGATGAAAAACGCGGGCCATATGATAAGTTTTGGAACAGGGTTATGTTCCCGATAGTCGACCGCAGGAATCACGTTATCGGGTTCGGCGGACGAGTGATGGGTGACGGCAAGCCGAAATATATGAACTCGCCCGAGACCATCGTTTTTGACAAGAGTCGGAACCTTTTTGGTATCAATTATATACATGGAAAGCTCACGGATGGTCTTATCCTGTGTGAGGGCTACATGGATGTGATAGCGCTTCACCAGGCGGGATTTACGAACGCCGTGGCTGCACTCGGGACTGCATTTACACCGGGGCATGCACAGCTGATAAAGAGAATGACGGATCTCGTTTACGTATGCTTTGACTCGGACGGCGCCGGCACATCGGCTGCGATGAAGGCGATACCAATGCTTAAAAATGAAGGTATCCGGTCAAAGGTGATACGGATGAGTCCTCACAAGGATCCCGATGAGTTTATAAAAGCTTTGGGAGCCGATGAGTTTAAGCTCAGGATCAAAAATGCACTGACAAGCTTTTTCTTTGAGGTTGATGTGATCGCAAGGGATTATGATCTCGATGATCCCGAGAGAAAAACGCGATTCATGAATGAGATAGCAAAAAAGATCTGCGAGTTTGAGGACGAGGCTGAGAGAACCAATTATATAGATGCGTTTTCGAGAGAGTATCACGTTCGAAGTGAGGACTTCAGAGCGTTGGTCAGAAAACAAAGTGCTCAGATGGTTGGTATAGACCTTGACGAGCGTGCAAAACGGATCGATAACAAACGGGGGATCCCGGATGATGATGCTTTATCGGAAAGCCAGGGGATACTTATCACTTGGCTTTGCGAACATCCTGAAAGCTTTGATAAGCTGCGATCCTACGTGTCGGTTGATGACTTCATAGATGAGCCTTACCACGAGGTCGCGAGATATGTGTATGAGCAGCTGATGAGTACGGGTAAGGTTGATGCGGCATCGATACTCGGGCATTTCGAGGATGTCGAGATGCAAAGTAAGGTCGCGGGTATTTTTCATAAAGAGGTTGATGAGGAAGGTGCCAGGGATCGTGCGATCAATGAGGTGGTCCATGTGATCTTAAAGGCGTCGCTTGACAAAAGGAGCAGAAACGCAACCGGCATCGAAGAGGTTCAAAAACTGTTGGAGGAGAAAAAAAGACTTCAACAGCTTCACATAGATATTTAGTTATAATAAAAATATATGAATGGGGGAAGAAAAATGAGGAAGGAAAAGAATGTAGAGATCGAAGAGGAAGATGAGCTTGAGGTAATGAAGGACATCATCACAACTCTCGTCGAGATGTCAAAAAAGAGTGATAACGCTCTTTATGTGGCAGATGTCGAGAAGGTCATCTCCGAGAAGGGCGTTGCCATCGACGAGGAGAAGAAGGACAGGCTTTACGAGGAACTCGACAAGGTAGGTATCACTATGATGGTCGAGGACGAGGAGCCTGAGGATGACAAGATCCTTTCCGACGTTGATGATGAGCCTACTGAGGAGGAGCTTGAGAATATCGAGCTTGCCGTACCTGAGGGCATCAGTATCGAGGATCCGGTCAGAATGTACTTAAAGGAGATTGGTAAGGTGCCTCTGCTTTCCGCTGAGGAGGAAAAAGACCTTGCGATGCGTATGGAGAAGGGTGACGAGGAGGCTAAAAAGCGTCTCGCCGAGGCAAACCTTCGTCTCGTGGTCAGCATAGCAAAAAGATATGTTGGACGTGGTATGCTTTTCCTTGATCTGATCCAAGAGGGTAACCTCGGTCTTATTAAGGCTGTTGAAAAATTTGATTATAAAAAGGGTTATAAGTTCTCAACTTATGCTACATGGTGGATCCGTCAGGCTATCACGCGTGCGATCGCAGACCAGGCGCGTACGATCCGTATACCGGTGCATATGGTGGAAACCATAAACAAGCTTATCCGTGTTCAGAGACAGCTTTTGCAGGAGCTCGGACGCGAGCCTTATCCGGAAGAGATCGCTGAAAAGATGAACCTTCCTGTGGACCGCGTGCGTGAGATCCAGAAGATATCTCAGGAGCCGGTGTCATTAGAGACTCCTATCGGTGAGGAGGAGGATTCTCATCTGGGAGACTTTATTCAGGATGATAATGTTCCTGTTCCGAGTGAGGCTGCAGCAGAGACCATGCTCAAGGAGCAGCTTGACGAGGTCCTTAAGACTCTTACTGATCGTGAGAAAAAGGTACTGAGGTTAAGATTTGGTCTGGATGATCAGAGGGCGAGGACCTTGGAAGAAGTCGGTAAAGAATTTGATGTTACCAGAGAGCGTATCAGGCAGATAGAGGCGAAGGCGCTCAGAAAGCTTAGGCATCCAAGTCGTAGTAGAAAGCTTAAGGATTATCTGGAGTGATACTTAACGACCATACCGCAGCAACTGTTGATCCTACGGGCTCCGCTTGCGCCATAATGAAACGCAGCACTGCATGGCAGCAGAATACGCTGCCTACGCAGTGGCGTTTCATTGAGGCCCTTCGGATCTAACAGTTGTCTGCTCCGTATGGTCGCGAGATCACTGGCAAATAATCCTTTAGCTATTGAAGTGTGCAAACATTAATGATGGCGTTTTGCTCACGACCGGAGAATAATAAACAATGAAAATAAATCTATCTGTAAGGATGAAGATGATAGTCGGGTTGGTGCCTGAGGGTACTACTGTAGCGGATATCGGAACTGATCATGGTTATGTTGCCAGCTTTCTTGTCAAGGAAAGAAAATATAAGAAGGCGATCGCGACTGATGTTAATGAAGGTCCGATAAAGAGGGCGAAAAAGAATATCGAGGCGCTCCGGTTGGAGGATAAGATTGAGACCAGGCTTGGAGACGGGCTGACTGTGTTAGGTGATGGTGAGGTTGATACTGTTGTAATCGCCGGAATGGGCGGGATGCTCATATGCGGGATGCTGTCGGAGAGTATGGATCTTTTGAAAGGGATAAAGACTCTGGTACTCCAACCTCAGTCTGATATCGAGGAAGTAAGGCGTCATCTGCATAAGATCGGTTTTAAGATCGAACGTGAGTCCATCTGCATGGAGGATGGAAAGTTCTATATCGCAATGCGCGCCGTGCATGGTGAGGAGGATCCGCCGTATACTGATACGGAATACAGGTTCTCGAGGATACTTGCAGAAGAAGGCGGGACCATTTTTAGAAGTTATATGAGATATATGACTGATAAAATGGCATCATTGCTTGAAACACTGGATGCACCCGGTCTCGAACTCGGAGAAAGAGTGACCGAGCGAAAGGAAGAATTAAAAAAGGAGCTCAGTGAACTCAGGAGTTCATTTTAGATGATCATATATAAATCATTGAAAATGGAGGATGAATATGAAACTTTATCTTGAAGAAAAAGAGATTGAAGTTGCAAGTGGAACCACATTAAAGGATCTCGCAGAAAAACATGCCGATGAATATCCTTATCCGCTTTTGATGGCAAAGGTAAATGGACGTGTTCAGGAGTTTTATCATACCGTTGAGGAAGGGAGCCATGTAAAGCTTTGTACCATGCAGGATAATGATGGTATGCGTGTGTATGAGCGTGGTATAACTATGCTTGTATTAAAGGCTATACATGAGATCGTCCCTGCGAATAAGCTTGAAGGAGTAAAGGTTGAATACACGCTTTATACGGGACATTTTTGTCATATATTCGGAAAGATTGACCTTGATCAGAAGCTTTTGGATCTGATCGAAGAGAAGATGCGGGAGTATGTAGCAGCTGATCTTCAGTTCCAGAAGCGAGTGATCCGTACCAGAGATGCCGAGGAGATGTTCGGACTCCTTAATATGAACTCAAAAGTACAGCTTTCAAAATATCGCAGAAACTCACGTATGACTGTGTATGAACTCGGTGAATATACGGACTATTTTTACGGAGCGATGCCATATAGTACGGGGGTTCTGGGCAATTTCAAACTCCAGCTTTACATGGACGGATTTGTATTTATCTTACCAAAGAAAAATGAGCCGGACAAGATTCAGGACTTCAAAGTATCAAAGAAGTTTTTTGATGTGATGCAGTATACAAATGACTGGATCGAGATGATGGGTGTATCTAATGTCGGGGAGCTTAATGATGTTATCGTACGAGGCGAGTTCACGGAGCTCATGAGTACGCAGGAGGCTCTGCATGAAAAGAAGATCGGAGATATCGCTGAGCAGATCGTCAAGAATAAGGCCAGGATCGTGACGATAGCCGGTCCGTCATCCTCGGGAAAAACGACATTTTCTTACAGACTTTCAACTCAGTTAAAAACCCTCGGATTGAATCCTCATCCCATAGGACTTGACGATTATTTCGTTAATCGTGAGGACACTCCGAAGGATGAAGATGGTAAGTATAACTATGAGTGTATAGAGGCGATAGATACGGCCGGTTTCCAGGAAGATATGATGAATCTTTTGGACGGGAAGAAGGTTCAGCTTCCGACTTATAATTTCATCACCGGAAGGCGTCAATATGACAAGCCGTTTTTGCAGATCGGAGACAATGATATTCTTGTTATCGAGGGTATCCATGGTCTGAATGATAAACTGACAAGTTCAATCCCGGATGATGAGAAGTTCAGGATATATATATCAGCCCTGACCACTCTTAACCTGGATGATCATAACCGTATACCGACCACTGACGGTCGTCTGATACGTCGTATAATAAGAGATGCCAGGACCAGAGGGAATACGGCACAGAGAACCATCGCCATGTGGGACAGTGTGAGACGCGGCGAGGAACAGAATATATTCCCGTTCCAGGAAAAAGCGGATGTAATATTTAATTCGGCTTTGATCTACGAACTTGCTGCAATGAAACTGTATGCGGATCCGGTGTTATTTCAGGTTCCGCAGGATTCGCCGGAATACTCGGAGGCGCAGAGGTTACTTAAGTTCCTCGATTACTTCCTTCCGGTAGATCCGCATCATGTACCGTTAAACTCAGTGCTTCGCGAGTTTATCGGCGGAGGTATTTTATTAGGGTAAACACGTGGGTTTTTTAAAGGACTCGAGAAAGCAAAGAGTTTGAAAAAAAACGTAGTGTTTTTTGCGGAAACTCGATAGAGTTTCCCAAGAACTCGAGCGAAGAGTTTGAAAAAACACATAGTGTTTTTTGCGGAAACTCGATAGAGTTTCCTGCTTAGCGGTGCGGGTGATCGCGGGCGTATTATTACGCGCGAGGAAAGTCCGGGCTACACAGGGCAGGATGCCGGATAACGTCCGGCGGAGGAGACTCCCGGGAAAGTGCAACAGAAATTATACCGCTCGTCAGTTCACTTTTTAATTGTTTCACAGTCTAAAGATGGGTAAGACAGTTAAAAAGTGAGCTGGCGAGTAAGGGTGAAATGGCGAGGTAAGAGCTCACCGCTTCGGTGGTAACATCGGAGGCGTATGTAAACCCCATCCGTAGCAAGACCAAGCAGAAGACCATACGGCGGCCCGTCGTGTCTTCGGGTAGGTTGCTTGAGGCCGTCGGTAACGGCGGTCCTAGATAGATGATCACCTATTACAGAACCCGGCTTATAGCACCGCTTATTTTGTTTATTGACGAAGTTTTATTCGGAAAACTTGTTCATTATTATATCTAAAAAACTGTGTTCCTTCGGAACAGACAGTTTTTTACCGAATGATAGTGACGATAGTTTTCTGCTATATGTATTTCGTCAATTATATAAAAGTATTCGGCACAGGGGCGCCGATAAATTTGAGGAGAATTGTATTATTGATGGATGAGTTGGAGATTGAAGAGAGATTTGAGATGGCCTGTGAGAGGCTGCGCGAGTGGGTGGCTGAGGATGAGGCATCCTCTTTGCCGGAGGAGTTTCGCGAGTATATGAAAGTGCAGGCGGGGTTACTTGAGCACTGTGTGGCCGTGTGCAATGATCCCAAGAAGATGGCTACGCCTGAAGTTAACAGTGTTTTATATTCTGACATAGCAGGCAGTGCATATGAAAAGTCGTTTACTGATCCGAGATTCTGTGCGGAAAGATTTGAAAAATATGGTGTGAAGACCGCACAGGAGCTTAACTGGATCGCGACTAACATAAGAGATGTTATCGTTGCGGCTTATGAGAAGGATGTTTTTAAGATTTTAATTTGGATCGAGTTGTTTTTGGAACTTGCAGGATTTTTTGCTGATAATCCGGAGACTGATGAGATCGAGTCTGCTCTTAAGGAGATGATATATTATTTTGTTCATGACTATGATGAGCTTAGAGTAGATAAGTCTATAAACAAGCTGGTCGTTTCGGACGAAGATAGTTTGGTTTATCAGCTCCTCATGAACAGAGACCACAGTGACGAGTCATTTTTGTATGAATACGGTGAGTTTATATCCGACAATGAGATCAAAGTGCTGAAGTATCTGAACACGATGAGCGATGATGAACTCGAGAAGATGGCAGAGACTTATACCGAGGGTTATAAGAAGGGATTTGAACTCGCGGGGATTGATCTCGGACAGAAGGAAACCGTTGAGATCAGATATCCGATCGGTTTTGAGCCGATGGTAAAAAAAGCTGTAATACAGTTTGATAAGATGGGGCTTAAGCCGACTTTCAGAAGACAAACAAATACAAAGGCAATCGGAGTGATATCTACTCCTGCAAACAGACAGTATCTGCATGATCACAGATTTGATGATGCTTTGTATCTTAATAATGCTTTGGTAAGTGAAAAGTTGAAGCACGCCAAGAAGTCATTTGAAAAGTATAAAGACTATGCGATCACCTATGCGGGGCCGGCTGTGATCGAGACCTTCGGTGAGAAGCTTTTTGTACCGGAAGTCAAGAAGGAAGCTCCGAAGTATACAAAAGAGCAGGAGGAGGTAAGCTTAGGATATCGTAGGGATTACATGATCATGCAGGATGATTACATCCCGGGAGATAAAAGGAGCTTTACGATCATCGCTTATCCGATCCCTGAGATCGGCGAGCAGTTTGATGACATTTTTAAAGAAACAGTTCGTATAAATACGCTTGATAAGGAACTCTATCATAGGATACATCAGGCTATAATAGATGCTTTGGATACGGGCGAATACGTAAGAGTACGGGGTCGCGGAGATAATCAGACCGATATGAAGGTTATGCTTCATGAGCTTAAGGATCCTCAAAAACAGACGAACTTTGAAAACTGTCTGGCTGATGTGAATATCCCGGTCGGAGAGGTGTTTACTTCACCTGTTTTAACCGGTACGGAAGGTATACTGCATGTATCAAGGGTGTTTTTGAACGGCTTGAAATACGATGATCTGAAGATAACCTTTAAGGATGGTATGATCACAGATTATGAATGCGGAAACTATCCGGATAAGGCAGAAGGCAAGGCGTATATAAAAGAAAATGTACTTCATAACCATGAGAGCCTGCCTATAGGTGAGTTCGCCATCGGTACCAACACGGCAGCATATGTAATGGGTCGTAAATACGATATCGAAGCGAAGCTGCCTATCCTTATAGCAGAAAAAACAGGCCCGCACTTCGCAGTTGGCGATACCTGTTACTCGATGAGCGAGGATGTCGTGGTCCATAATCCTGACGGCAAGGAGATCATCGCCAAGGATAATGAACGATCGATCTTAAGAAAGACCGACATAAAGAAGGCGTATTTCCAGTGCCATACGGATATCACCATCCCGTTCGAAGAGCTTGGCTCAATCTCAGTCTTTACAAAATCAGGTGAAGAGACTATAATCATTCAGGATGGACGCTTCGTCCTTCCGGGTACAGAAGCGCTGAATGATTCATTGAACTAAAACAATCAGCGCCGACGGCGTGGTTTTGCTTCCGAGGAGCGCTTTAATGCGCGAGCGAGGAAGCAAACACCACATAGCGCTCGGCGCGGTTGTTGCAAAAAATAGGAGGAATAAACCATGCCAAAAGTAGGAATCCTGATGGGAAGCGATTCTGATCTGCCGATCATGAAAAAAGCTTCCGACACTCTTGAGGAGTTAGGAATCGATTATGAGATGACGATCATATCCGCACATCGCATGCCGGATATTTTTGTTGATTATGCGCAAGGAGCGCAGGATAGAGGAGTAAAGGTAATCATCGCCGGTGCCGGTGGTGCAGCTCATCTGCCGGGTATGTGTGCGGCTCTTTTTGATCTGCCTGTCATCGGAATCCCGATCCATACAAAGAGCGTAGGCGGAGTTGATTCACTTTATTCAATCGTTCAGATGCCAAGCGGAATCCCGGTAGCAACAGTGGCTATCGACGGATCAACAAATGCAGCACTTTTAGCTGCAGAGATGCTTGCAATCTCTGACGATGAGCTTCATCAGAAGCTGAAGGATTATCGCCAGAAGATGAAGGATGGTGTCATCAAAAAAGGCGAAAAGCTCAAAGAGTTAGGTGCGGCCGGATATATAGCCCAGATGTGAGCGACAGGCGCGAGTCTGTCCGACGGATATATACAGCACATGCTTGCATGTGGATGTATATATCCAAGGACAGTAGAGCCCAACGGCATGCTCGGATCCTGTGGATCCGAGCATGCCAGTTGGACTCGTGCCGATATGATACTGGAGGTGATTTATGCTGATAGGTTTAATCATTGCGTGCCTGATAGTCGTCATGCTCGCATATGGCTACCTTTCACATTATCATCTGGTCACCACGTCGTATCATATCGCTACAAACAAAAATGTGAATGACCACACATTTGTCATGCTTTCAGACCTGCATTGCTGTAAGCATGGCAGGGACAATATAAAGCTGATAAAAAGAGTGCGTGCTCTGTCGCCGGATACTATTTTTATACCGGGTGATATGATAACAAAGCACATGAGCGTTTCCGATGCAAAGGTTCAACAGGTACTGAAACTGTTATCGGAGCTGAATAAGGTCTGTCCTGTTTACTATGCGCCGGGCAATCATGAGATCAGATTGTATGACGAATATGATGCATACAAGACCGAACTGAAAAAGATCGGGATAAAGTATTTAGAGAATGATTTCATGGATTTGAGTGACGATGCTATCAGGGTGTATGGATTGGATCTTCCGCTCGCTCAGTACAGGACCAAGGATCTTATAAGTAAAGAGGACGTCGGTGGATTTTTACATCAAAAATGCGCCGATGGTGACAAATATTCGATCTTACTTGCGCATGACCCCAGGTACTTTAAAGCTTATGTGGGCTGGGGAGCTGATCTGACTTTATCCGGGCATGTGCATGGCGGGATCATGAGACTTCCATTCGTTGGAGGCGTGATCTCCCCGTATCTGAGACTTTTTCCGAAGTATGATGCGGGAGAGTTTGAAGAGGATGAAAAAACAATGATAGTAGGCAGAGGACTGGGAACTCATCATGTGAAGTTCCGTTGGTTCAATCCGCCTGAAATCATCGAAATAAGGCTCGAGACCGGACGAGATATACAGCCATAGCGTGCTTGTGCGCATATGGATGAATACGAGTATGGGTGAGACCAAAACTGACGAGGATTAGTACATGGCAATCAATGTTAAACTTGAGGTCTTTGACGGACCGCTCGATCTGTTGTTACATCTGATCGAGAAAAACAAAGTTGATATATTTGATATACCGATCGTTATCATCACGGATCAGTATCTGGATTATGTGTCGCAGATGCAGGAAAGAAATATGGACGTGATGAGCGAGTTTTTGGTGATGGCAGCTACGCTTCTTCGAATCAAGTCAAAGATGCTTCTTCCGAAGGATGAGAACGAGGATGAAGAGGAGGAAGAAGATCCGCGTCAGGAACTCGTCGAGAGGCTTTTGGAGTACAAGCTGTATAAGTATGCTTCGTTTGAGCTTAAAGACAGACAGGTTGATGCGGGCAAGGTGTTTTATAAGGATGCCACGATACCTGATGAAGTCAAGAACTACGATGAGGGAGTGGACTATGATGAGTTGCTTTCCGATGTGACTTTGGCAAAGCTTCAGGAAATCTTTGACATGGTCATGCAGAAGCAGGTTGACAAGATAGACCCGATCAGAAGTAAGTTCGGTGAAATCGAAAAAGAAGATATTAATATTGAGGATCAGATGATCCATGTCGAAGAATACGCAATGCTGCATGGAAGGTTTTCTTTCAGGCAGCTTTTGGAGGAGAAAAAAGGAAAAAGCTATCTGATAGTTACTTTCATGAGTGTTTTGGAGCTTATGAAGACAGGGATCCTAAAGATAGTTCAGGATTCGCTGTTTGGAGAGATAGAGATAGAGTATAACAATAAGAATAAAAATGATCTGAAAAAAAGTGCTTCTGCACAGGCCTGATGTATAGCCGTGCAGGATGAATTATAAAACAGGAGAGAGAAGGTAATGCATATAAAAGAATTGGAAGCGGCGATAGAATCGATACTGTTCGCACTCGGTGAGTCTGTTGAGCTGGAGCGTATAGCAGGCGCAGTGGATCATGACGAGGAGACAGTCAGAAACGTGATCAGAAATATGATGGCACGATATGACGAAGAGGACAGAGGTATACATATCATAGAAATGGATGGTGCTTTTCAGCTTTGTACTAAGCCTGATATGTATGAGTACCTTATCAAGGTTGCTCATATCCCGAAAAAACATGTGCTTACGGATGTCCTTTTGGAGACACTTTCAATAGTAGCATATAAACAGCCAATCACACGTATTGAGATAGAAAAGATCCGTGGTGTTTCCTGTGATCATGCGGTAAGCAAGCTGGTTGAATACGGGCTTATACAGGAAGTGGGACGTATGGATGCTCCGGGAAGACCGATGATGTTTGGTACGACCGAGGAATTTTTGAGATACTTTAATTATGAGTCTTTGGACGATCTGCCCATACTCAATCAGGAAACGATCGAGGATTTCAAGTCGGAAGTTGAGGCTGAGCTTGGTTTCGAGCTTGCATCAGGGAACTCGGAAGAGGATTTAGAGGAGCTTTTTAATCAGGATGAGTAAGAGTAAAAAGAAAAAGAAACCGATTAAAAAGATCCTACTGATCGTGTTGCTCGTTTTGGTAGGGTTTATTCTGATATGTGTCGGGTTCAACGTATATGTCAGTATAAAAGCGAATAAATATATAGTGGCTGATAAAAGTGAAATACCTGACAAGGTTGATGCCATCATCGTTCCCGGTGCCGGCCTGGCAGCCGATGGAACTCCCGGTACAGTTTTAAAAGACAGACTGGATAACGCTATAAAGCTTTATAATGAGGGCGTATCTGACAGGCTCCTGATGTCGGGTGATCATGGTGAAGAGTATCACAACGAAGTTCGGGCGATGAAGGATTACGCTATCGAAGCTGGTGTCCCTTCTGAGCATATTTTTATGGATCATGCCGGGTTTACAACTTATGAGACCATGATCAGAGCCAGAGATGTATTCAGGGTTAAAACCTGTGTGATATCCACGCAGAAATATCATCTGATCCGTGCGGTCTATACCGCGAGAGGACTTGGATTAAAGGCCTGGGGGATTCACTCCGGGTTTCATATAAGCAGCGCCAAATTCCTGGTTTTGGAAGCCAGAGAGTTTCTTGCGAGAATAAAGGCTGTATTCAGTATAACATTTGAACCGCCGCCTACCTATACCGGTGACGAGATACCGATAACAGGTAATGGAGATGTGACGAACGATTAGTGTTATCGTCTGTATTCAGGGTGTATTGATAGGGAATCGTGGAGGATTTATTCGAAATGGAAGAGAAAAAGCCACATGCGAGAGCAGCCCTTCTGTTAGGACTTTTCGGAATACTTGTCGCTCTGGTCTGTGGAGTTTTGTTTGGATGGATCGGCGGGAGCGTGGCATTTTTATTCGGGCTGATCGCCTTCTGCCTGGGCAGACAATCCAGAAAGAGAACCGATAAGGCAAAGGGAAAAGGCGGGATCGCAACGGGTGTGATCGCTATACTTTTTGCCGTAGGAGTTTCACTCACTCTTATTTTCGGCGCGGATAAGATAGGAGAGATAGCGGAACAGAAGGGATTCCCCCTGATCGCCAAGCATGTCAGAGCTCTCTCGGAAGGCTTGGTAGGCCTGATGATAGAGATCGATAAAGAGAATGAAGGACTGGCAAAAGCTCATGCAGAGCTGCAGGAATTGAGGAACAAGTGATGGTTTGCGCTTCAGTTCCTGTAGAAAACAGTGTATCTTCCGCTCGTATAGTTATTATATCCGTTTTCGTAAAGTCTTGATACCAAATATGAACCGTTGAAAGAATCATCTACGACGTAGACCGAAGTGTTATCCGGTTCGGATTCCGTGTTTAAATCAAAGCTGTATCTCCCAAATGATCTTACATCCAGAAAGGCTGATGGATAATTCGTATATTCTACCGTATTCAAATATTCATCGAGATCCTGCTCGGTCAGGTACAAAACTCTGGCATAGTTTAATCCCGGTGCGATGTATACAGATTGCTCATCGGCAAGGTCTTCTTTTACAAAGGTCAGTGCATCTTCGATGCCCTCACAGAAATGCTGGTTTATCTCATTCTTATAATCAGTGAAATAATAAATCTCAAATCTGACAAAGCTGAACAGATATACGGCCAGAGGCAGCCAGACCAGTCTGTCGCGTATCCATTTTATATTGTAAAAAACAAAGTATATGCCGTAAGCTGTCAAAAGGATCAAAGGCAGCCAAAGTATGTTTACTCTGTTGACGTTCACTGAGATCAATGCACCTACTACTAATCCGGCGAATAAATGTACTAAAAGAAAATATGAGAGTGAAATGCGTTTTTCACCATCCTTTTTATCAGCGTCTGTGGTTGATATTGTCATGTTCTTAAGTACGACCGGGGCAATGATCGCTCCTAATCCAACTATGGAGAACGGCAGGCTGTACTTATATATCAGGCCAAACTCATTTGTGGTATTCCAGATGAGACCGTCATTCTGGTTTAATATGATCTTAAATAAGTTGTTTAAGTTTTCGGACAGATTTGAAAACGATATCTCACCGCCTCTAAAACCTACCAGTTTCGGTATGGAAAGAATACCGGACCTGAATTCATCCATATAGCCCATATTGACAAGAAGGAATAATACGGCGGGTAGGGATATCAGGATTAGTATGATGCCGGCTGAGATCGTATATTTTGTGAACTTGATCTTATTCTTTAAAATAAAATATATGACTTCGGCAAGGATTATGAATGGAACTACCACCCAAATGGTTGCATAAGAATATAGGGAGAGTCCGTAGCAAACTGCGGCAAATATGTAGTATTTCTCCTTTTCCAATCCTTTAAGAAAGAAATAGCAACCAAACAACAAAAATGCAGGTGCAAGGTTGGATTCAAGCGCCCACCTCGACAGCATGATGTGCCACGGCATAATGCCTGTAAAAAGCATCGCAAATAACGCGAATATGTCATTCTTCATGAAATCATGTATAAGCTTGTAGATGGTGACCAGTGAAAGAATGGATAATATTAACGGGACCAGTCTGAGAGACCAGGTGTGCGGACCGAACAGTGCGATGAAGGGGATGGCGAGATATGATTCGAGTGCGTTCATGCCCGAGCCCCACGCTGTAAGATATACCGGCATACCGTACCCGAAGGAATCCCTGCCGTTATGGAAAAGTGTATATGCATTGTACCCGGCGAAAGCCTCATCCTGGTTTATATCACCGGGAACCATGCCGAATTGGTAAAGCCTTGCAAAAAGAAGAATTGCAAGGATACACCAGAATGCTATAAGTCGGGTTCTTTTGTCGAGTTGCATTATAGACCTCCATCTGAGAAAAATCACTCGTTTTTCATTTTATACGATGTGAGGCGAAAAATCAAGTTTGACTTGCCTATATTTCGAACTTATGGTAAAATAAATGGGTTGACGAAAGGGGAGTTGAACTATGCTTGCAAGCTATATCAGGTTATACACACGTGATGCCAAGAGGGATGCTTCTGTTGAATTATTGAGAATTTACGCCTGCATTATGGTTGTATTGGCTCATATTCAGGTTTCATATACTATTGGAGAGGGTCAGGTTGACAATGTTGTTCTTGCGATCAAGTGCTTGATAGCTGATAATGTTCCGATCTTTTTTACGATTCTTGGCTTTTATTTTTTTATTAACGTTCAGGATGATGATCGGTTAGATCTGATTCCAAGTGTTTTTTTGAAAAAACTTAAGGGGTTTGCGGTCAGAATATATATTCCTACTATTATCGTTACGCTGATTTGTTCAATTGCATGGGATTATATATACAATAATCCTGATCATGTCTTCCACGGAGAACTGCTTACGGAATATATTTTCAAACAGAATCCGCAGGATATGGTCGGACAGTTCTGGTATATAGTTGAATATATCAAGATTCTTGTATTTTTTCCGTTCCTTGCGCTAATCTGTGTCAACAAAAGATCATATAATACTATTCGCCGGATATATATGATTATAATATTTGTAGTTATTGCTCTTAATGATTATTGTTATTTGACTCAATATGAATCTTTTGTTGATATTTCCAAATACATTCCGAATACGAATTTTTTATTTGTTTTTGTGGGATATGAGGTATATCTTTTTTATAAATCTGAAAGGTATTCAAATAAAGCGAAAACCATAATTGGACTGCTAATGTTTATAGTGGGATTCGTTTTGAGATTTGGCTTGACATATGTTTCATTTAGTATATATGGTGTTGGCAACTCGGACCACTTTATGGTTATGCAGTGTGCACCGTCGTATATTTGCTCAGGAGGTTTGCTTTTATTGTTCGTTCAATTGTTCAAGGGACGAAAATCCGGCATCTTACAACTCTTGGGAGAGATGACTCTATATGTATTTATGATTCATGGCATCTTCTTAAGAGTGTTCGGAAGTCAAGGAGATTTAATCAGACAAAGCTTAAATAACGGGAATGTGACTGGGGTTTATTCGATCATATACTATTTTCTCTACGGCGGATTATTGATAGTAGTATCTTTGGTGTTAGGGGTGGCAATACGAGAGATTTATGGGCTTGTAAGATATGCGTGTATGCGTTTCTATAAAGGAATGAATAATGGAAGGGAAGTAAATGGCAATAACTAGAGAAGAAATGACTGTATCAAGTTTGAAAAAACACAGGATTATAATCCTTGTACTTTCCTTTTTGATACCCGTAATTATATATTTTACAGTTCTAATGATCCTTGGATTCATGCCTAATGGAGATAAAACTCTTTTATTTATGGATTTGAAGGGTGAATACACTGAGTATTTAGGCTCGTTGAGATACATATTCGGTGGTGATGACAGTCTGTTTTTTAATTGGTCTCGTTCAATGGGTGGCAACGTGACCGGATTATACGCTTTTTATTCCGGCGGTTTATTTGCATTCATTTCCTGTTTGTTCTCTGTAGAAGCACTTCCAATTGCTGTTGAAGTGATCACATTGATAATGATAGGGTTGTGCGGTCTAACCATGGCTGTTTTCCTTGAATACGGTGTTGGAGAAAAGAAGGCAAGCTACGGCGTTGTTATCTTTGCGACCTGCTATGCGTTGATGTCATATAATATGGTATATGCAAACTGCTTTATGTGGTTGAATGGGTGTATATTCATGCCTCTTATCTTCCTTGGAATCGAGCAGATACTAAAGGGTAAAAGAGGTCTTATTATGTATTTATCGTTGGCGGCTGCAATGATAAATAATTATTATACAGCATATATGATATGCATCTTTTCTGTTTTATATTTTGTATTTCGCCTGGTCGGCTTATACTTCAAGAATAAAGAGACCGGCGAGAGCAATTTTAAAACACTTAGAAGTGCATGCTTACGGTATATGGGAATGGCGGTTCTATCGGCAATGACGGCTGCCCCGGTTTTGCTTGTAACAGTATTTGATTTGATGTCAGGCAAGATGACATCTTCAAGTGACTATAGAAGTGACACGTTCTATTATCCTTTTGAAGAGGTCTTTAAAAAGTTTCTTCCAAATCAATATGATTCAATTACCTCTGAAAATATCCATCCTCAATTGTATGCCGGACTTATAGTTTTGGTATTTGCCATATTATTCTTTATTATAAAGTCAAAAGGATTTCGTGAAAAAATAGCTGCATTTGTAGTGGTTTCAATCCTTATGATAAGTTTCTGGAATATAGGTATTGACAAAATATGGCATGGATTTCAACAGCCTCATTGGTTTCCATTTCGTTATGCATTTGTATTTGGGTTCTTTATGGTTTACCTTGGATATAGGGCATATGATGATATCATGCATAAAAAAATATTTGTCAAGATGTCAGAACGATTCAAAACCAAAAGGATCACTGTTGAGATCATCCTTTCAGCAGTTCTAATAATCACGTGCTCGGTTGAATTGGGAAATAACGCTGCAAATTATATTAACGGACTTGGTGATAATTTTGGTTATATGAATACTGATGAGTATGATGGTTTTTTGAATAAAACAAAGCCATTGGTTGACAGAGTCAAGAAAGAAGATAAAACCTGGTATCGAATGGATAAGGATTACGAGTTCTCAAAAAATGACAGTATGCTCTTAGGATACAAAGGAATGACACATTATTCTTCCACATATAATGCGTCAATTAATGAGCTTCTTCCACGTTATGGAATAGCGCAGGGGTGGTATTGGAGTTCCGGATATGGAGCAACTCCTTTTATGGATGCTCTTTTCGGGGTCAAATACAGAATGGCAAAAAAACCTATGCCTGATGTATATAAAAAGCTTGATCAGATTGATGATGTTACATTATATGAGAATTCATTAGCGCTGCCGCTTGGTTTTGCTTCAAATGAAAGTATATTGGCTTTGGGTGATCAGGAGCTGGATGTTTTTACAAACCAAAACAATGTTCTTTCAGCTATGATAGGCAATGATTCTTCCTGTTTTAATGAGATTGAATATAATCGAGAGGATGTAGATGGTGAGGTCAAGCTGACACTTTCTGCGCCGAATGATCAACCTTTGTATATGTTTATTGATCGCTATAATGCCGGGTCAGGAGGAATATATGTTAATGATCAATATGTGAGTGATTATTTTTCGCTTGAAACAACCTGTGCTGTATATCTTGGTACTTTTTCCGAGAGTGATATTTTGAATATATCAATACGACCGGATGGGTCTGAAGTAAATAATGCTTGGATAGTTTCAATGGACGCGGCAAAAATGGAAGAGATGATAAGTAGTATTAAGAGTCATTCTTTGGAATTATCAGATTTTGGTGCCGGTTCATTTGAAGGAACGATTCAGCTTGATGCCGGACAGGTCATAGCGACATCTTTACCATATGATGACGGACAGACTGTTTTGGTTGACGGAAAGCCGACTCGGAAAGAAAAGTGGCTCAATGCATTTTTGGCTATCAGAGCTGATCCGGGAGAACATGTGATATCAGTATCATACACTCCTAAAGGATTTACTTTGGGGATCATTTTGGCATTTATCGGCGTGTTTACCGCGCTTGCATGGTTTTCTTATACATCATGGAAAAGATTTATTCCCGAAAAAACTACTGAGAAGGAGATATACAAATGAGCGAAGATGGTTTGAAAAGATTTGAGGTCACTCGTACTGATACGAGCGCCATGAAAGCTGTCGCGATTGCTCTTATGGTGTGTCATCACGCTTTCCTATGGACGGAGAGATTGTCTAATGGTAATGGATATGATTCGTTATTTGTTTACAATGATGGGCTAAGACTTGAAAGCTCGATCGCTTCATTTGGAAAGATTTGTGTAGCTCTTTTTATGCTACTCAGTGGCTATGGTATATCTAAATCCATGCGATCAAAACCTCAACCGGTCTCATTGTCAGTAGTGTCAGAAACTATTGGAAAGAGGATAAAAGGATTATTCATCAGATGGTGGCAGGTGCTTGCGGTTTTCATCCCGCTTGCATATATTATTAATGCGGAAGCATCAAATCAAACAGTTATGGATTGGCTGAAAAGCATATTTTTTATTGACTTTTTGCCAAATAAGGAAGTATGGTTTGCTCCTCCGTATATACTTATGATGTGCATGATTCCGTTTATTATTCGCTGGTTTGAACGAAAGAACGCAAATGTTTGGTCTGACGGGATTTTAATTGCAGTTTTTAATGCCTTTGGATTGATGGTGTTTTCCCAAGTTGTTGAAAGCCTCGATTTCCTTGAAGAACTCAGGAATAACTACTTTTATGATCAGATGTATTTAATGATCCAAATGCTGCCGATGTTCCTTACGGGATGGTTTCTTGCCAAATATCAACTGATCGAGAAAACTAAATCATATTTCAGTAACGGTATAATAAAAAGAGTTGTAGGGATCATTTTGATATGTCTTACTTACTGTTTTAGGGTTTGGAATTATTCCGGTACAAGGAATCTGATCGATTATGTTGATTATATATATGCAGCGGTCTTCATGATAGGAGTTCTGTTGCTTATTGATGGACTTGACAGATTTAAAGCATGTTTGGCATATGTCGGGAAGTATTCGACAGGAATGTGGATGATCCATTCATTTTTCTGCTATTACTATTTTCAGGATTTTACATATTCCACGAGAAACCCCATCGTTATCTTTTTGACTATATTCGTATTCTCATTTATTTGCGCATTTTTGATCTCGAATGCGTTTGGCTACATCTGGAAAAAACTAAAAAAAGGGGTTTACAAGTCAGATTCTTTGTGATAATATAGGTTGAGTCAAAAAGCACATGTGAATAATTCGGATGTGCTGATACCGCTGCTTAGGGCATGGATCACTCCGACCTGTCCCCGGTAGACGGTGAAAATACAGTAAAGGAGGATAAACTCATGATGACAGCAGAGAAGAAAAAAGAGATCATCGAGGCTTATGGTCGTACCCCTAATGATACGGGTTCACCGGAGGTTCAGGTTGCACTTCTCACAGAGCGTATCAACACGCTCACTGAGCATCTGAAGGAGAACAAGAAGGATCATCATTCACGTCGCGGACTCCTGAAGATGGTTGGTAAGAGAAGAGGACTTCTTGATTATCTTATGAAGACTGATCTTGAGGGATATCGTGCGCTTATCGAGCGCCTTGGTCTCAGAAAGTAAGATTGTTGCAGGCACTATCCAAATGGGTGGTGCCTGTTTTATATGGTTCTTAGACTAGACAGGAAGTGATTGTATGGCAGAAAAGCGTGATAGGGCACAGTGCCTGGTATGTCGGGGCGATCAGATTCTCATGATCGAACATAAGATGCGAGGTCGGGACTTTTTTAACCTTCCCGGTGGAGGAGTTGAAGAGGGAGAAACGCCCGAAGAAGCAGCTTTGAGAGAACTTTTTGAAGAAGCTATGGTTAACGGAAAGATACTTAGACCGCTTGCCAGAGAGTATAAGCCTGACGGGGTGAGTCGTGTCTTTACATTTTTGGTTGAGATTGATGATGATGCAGCGCCGGAAAAAGGCATTGATCCCGAACTTGATGAGGCTGAGCAGACTATCGTGGGCTTCGCTTGGAAAAGGCTTTGTGAGATACCCGAGAGGGATAGAGCATATCTGTTTGGAGCCGGTTTGATGAGAGTGCCGCTTTTTCATGATGAAGTGCTTAATTGGGGAGATGAGGATTATTCTTATCCGGGTGACTCGGACGTAAACTGACGTGTGATGTATGCGTTAGGGACCCGTCCGGGTTATTTTTTTCTTAAAATGCTGATTTTCCGTAATTAATGGTTGATTTTTCCGCGAAAATCATATATAATATAGAAAGTTTGTGACAAGGGAGGAAAATTTAATGTTCAAGACTTACAGTATGGAGCTTGCAGGACGTACACTGACCTGTGAAATCGGTCGTGTGGCAGCTCAGGCAAATGGTGCGGCTTTGATGCGTTATGGTGATACGGTCGTACTTTCAACAGCGACGGCTTCGGAAAAGCCGAGAGAGGGAATCGACTTTTTCCCGCTTAGTGTAGAGTATAGTGAAAAAATGTATGCCGTAGGAAAGATCCCGGGCGGATTTACCCGTCGTGAGGGTAAGCCTTCGGATAATGCAATTCTTACCGATCGTGTTATCGATCGTCCGATGCGTCCTTTGTTCCCGAAGGACTATCGTAATGATGTAACTTTGGAGAATCTCGTGCTTGATGTGGATCAGGACTGTGCGCCGGAGGTTCTGGCTATGCTTGGTTCAGCACTTGCTACGACCATTTCAGACATTCCGTTTGACGGACCGGTTGCTGCTACGCAGGTTGGTCTCGTGGATGGTGAGTTGGTTTACAATCCGACAGCAGCTCAGCGTGAGGTTTCTGACCTGGCTCTGACTGTTGCGTCAACTCGTGACAAGGTTATCATGATCGAGGCAGGAGCTAATGAGGTTCCTGAGGATCTGATGATCAAGGCTATCTATGGTGCACACGATTTGAACGGTGAGATCATAAAGTTCTTTGATACCTTCAGAGAAAAGCTTCTGATACTCCTTGGCATTAGGCGAATTCTTTCCAAATAAAAGATGAGAAGTAGTGTGTTCGGTAATATTTGCAGTTTCTTCATTGGAAAGAGATGTCTGCTCAAGGCCTTCAAATAATTCAGGATATGAAGCTGCATATTCAGCCCATACCGGGTCATCTCCTATGGCTGCAAATCCGCCAGCTGCAATCTTTTGAAGCTGAGCTGTTATGTCCTCAGATGTGTATTCGATAATAATCTGCTTGTCAGGGTTATTCTCATTCCATCTCTCTACAGCATTTGTTGTGTTTCCACCTGCTGAACCAAGTACAGCAATCCCTGATTCTGAAAGTGCTTCAAATGAATCAATTGGCTGTCCTTTAGCAGATACAATTGAGTATCTCGCTTTTGTATATGGATATGAGAAGTAATAACTCTCAGCTCGATCTTCGTTATAGCTCCAATTGTTAACAGAGAAATCAACAAGTCCCTGTT
>CAMVOY010000040.1 GCA_947169235.1 uncultured Lachnospiraceae bacterium
ATGTTGTCCCTTACGGAAAGATCTCCGACGATACCATCGACCTTTCTATCCTCCGGAAGATAGGCGATTCCGTTTTTCATAGCCTGAATAGGCTTTTTGATCTTGATCTCTTTTCCGTTCTTCTTTACGGTACCGCCAAGAACTCTGTCCGCACCGAAGATGGCACGCACGCTCTCGGAACGTCCCGATCCGAGAAGACCGGTAAAGCCGTTAACCTCACCCTTTTTGATATTGAAATCAAAAGGCTTGATTCCCGAGTTACTTGCAAGGTCCTTCGCTTCATAAACGATCTGATCAGCATCAGAACCGGAGTATGTCTCAGCGTTGCCCTTGATATCTGCCATATCATCCATCTCCTTACCAAGCATCTTGGCAACGAGCTGCACTCTCGGCAGATCTTCTATAACATATTCTCCGACAAGCTGTCCGTCACGAAGTACGGTAATCTTGTCGCAGACCTCATATACCTGCTCAAGGAAGTGAGTTACAAAGATGATTCCTACTCCCTTCGCTTTAAGGTTTCTCATAAGTCCGAAGAGCTTCTCAACCTCTGTCTCATCGAGAGAAGAAGTCGGCTCATCAAGAATAAGAACCTTACATTCCATATCCACGGCACGCGCGATAGCAACCATCTGCTGTACTGCCAGCGAACACGATCCAAGCTGCTGTGTGCTTTTTGCCGGGATGTCAAGCTCTGTAAGAATCTTGTCAGCGTCTTTGTTACGCTTCTTCCATTTAACTGTCTTTCCCTTGTCACGACCAATATACATGTTCTCCGCTACGGAGAGGTTCGGACAGAGTGTGATCTCCTGATACACGGTACTGATTCCGGAATTCTGCGCATCCTGTGGAGAGTTGATCGATGCTGCGCCCTCGATCCCATCAAGAAATATCTCTCCTTCGTCCTTTCCGTATACGCCGGTAAGAACCTTGATAAGGGTAGATTTTCCTGCACCGTTCTCTCCCATCAGAGCGTGTATCTCTCCTTTACAAAGAGTGAAATCTACGTTCTGCAGGGCCTTGACACCGGGGAAGCTTTTATAGATGCCTCGCATCTCTAAAACATGATTGTCCTTCACCTGGTATTGTCACCTCACTTTTTTTAAAAAGGCACAGCGCATAAACTGCGCTGCGCCCCCTTAAAGTTACTTATTTACTTTATTGAACACTTCGTGTTCATATACTGCGTGTAGAGTCACGGCATGAGCAACTCGAACACTTCGTGTTCTCGTTGTCCGTTGGACTCACCTGCATTCGTTCAGATACATCTGTGTGCAAGCACACGCTGTATCTGCACTCATGCAGCTTCGCGCCTTATGCGATCAGATGCCGTAGTTGTCTACGTCTTCCTGAGTGATGCTCTCTGCATCGAAGCCCTTCTCATCCATAACGATTGTCTTCTCAGCAAGTGTCTCACCAGCCTCAAGCTTTTTGATTACATCGTCGATGTAAGATGACTGGAACGGGTTACACTGACCATCATAGTTCCAATTCTTCTTGAGAAGCTCCTCAAGAGCCCACTTGTTGCAGTCAAAGCCCATAACGATAACGTCTTTGCCAACACCGTGTGAGATGTTTGCCTTATCAAGAGCTGCTACAGCTCCCTTAGCCATATCGTCGTTCTCTGCGTAGATTACGTTGAACTTCTTGCCACCATCGATTGCAGCCTGTACGATCTGCTGAGCCTTCTCTGCGTTCCACTCAGCTGTCTGCTGCTCAACGATGTTCCATCCATCAGCCTTCTTAGCATCGAGTGCTCCTGAACGACCCTTCTGAGCTGCTGAACCCATAACACCCTGAATATGGATGATGTTGTACTCTGAAAGGTTCTGGCCTGCGAGCCAATCAACTGCTGTCTGACCCTCTTTATCCATGTCTGATACGATTGATGCCTCATAGAGAGACGGATCAGCATCGATAGTACGGTCGAAAAGGATTACCTTTGTGCCGGCATCCTGTGCCTGCTTAAGAACTGAATCCCATCCTGCTGTATCTGCAGCGGAAAGGAGAAGATAATCAACACCATCCTCGATGAACTTCTTAGCAGATGCCTGCTGCTCATCGTTCTTCAGGCTGTATGCGAACTGTGCATCGTAGCCATTCTCTGCTGTGAACTTAGCCTTGAGGTCTTTGTCGTTTGCTGTACGATATCCTGACTCGTTCGGATCGTTGTTGATGATACCAACTTTGATTGTCTTACCTGAGTCTGCGTTGTCAGCCGGTGCTGCATCGTCTGCTGCCTTATCGTCTGCTGCAGGAGCTGCATTGTCAGCTGCCGGTTTTGCCTCGTCACCACAAGCGGTGAGAGCGAATGCCATTACCATAACCATGAGTAATGCAATCAGTTTTCTTTTCATTTTTTGTTTCCTCCTTTTTGTGTGGACCTTGCACCATGCAAGGTTAGTTTCATTTTTGACGATATGGCTATGATACGCCCTTTTTTAAAAAAACGCCATAGATATTCTCCCATAAATGGTTTGAATTTTTCACAAAAGCACTACATATAGTTTGATTTTTTCCGAATGCGGTTTATTTTTTTAAGAAAGGTAAGATAAAGGAAGTCTGATACTGATAGTGGAACCCTCGCCAAAAACACTCTCGATCCGTACTCCGTACTCCTCTCCGAAATGCAGGCGAATACGCTCATTTACGTTATACAGGCCGTATATTCCCTTCTCCTCCGGAGCCTTTTCTCTGATACCGTCACGTACCTGATTGAGTCTGTCCTCATCCATACCGACTCCGTTATCGGCTACACTTATGATAAGAGAATCACTTTCTTCATAAGCATTAACTGTTATCCTTCCGCCGCCGCGTTTATTTTTAATACCATGATAAAGCGCGTTCTCAACGAGGGGCTGCAGAGTGAGTTTCGGGATCAGTATACCATCAAATTTATGCGGAACATCGATCTCATACTTGAGGATATCCTGGTAACGTATGCTCTGTATCTCAAGATAACTGCGGATGTGATGTACATCCTCAGCAACCGTGACTATATCCTTTCCGTGATTAAGAGACGTCCTGAAAAATTCGGACAACGAACCAACCATCTTTACTACGGTATCCTGATCTCCTGACTCCGCAAGCCAGGTGATGGCATCAAGCGTATTGTAAAGAAAGTGAGGATTGATCTGCGACTGGAGCACCAGAAACTCTGTCTTTCGTAACTGTATCTGCTCCTGCTGGACCTGTCTCAACAGCCTGTTGAAATACCATGAGAACAGTATTACCAAAACGACCACGACCACGTAAGCCCCGATAGATATACTTACTATATGGTTAAAGAACTGAGTCTGATTCTGTCTTTCCGAATCCAGATCTTTTACCTCATGATATATATATTGGTAAAAAGACTCCTGAAGAAGTGACGTACCGACCTGGATATCATTCTCCCAGATCTGGATATTCTCATCATACGTTCCCGGTCTTCCTATGTTTTTTTCTATACGGTCAACATAGTTTTCGAGGTTTTCAAGGTAGTTTTCGATGGTCGAAAGTCTCTCCTTGCTCTCATTCGTATTGGTCAGTTCTCTGAGATCTTTTATCACCTGTCCGGCTTCCGTAAGCATTTCCTCAAGCCTTGATTCTTTGATGGCGCGCTGACCTACTATGACCATGTAGGTTTCATAATCAAAGTCGGATTTGAACTCCATATTAAAAGAACTCGCCCTTACAACGGAATTGATCATTCCGGAATACTGGCGATTGAAAAGCCAAAGGTTGTAATAGGTAAAAACAGTCAGAATTATAATAGGGATCAAAGGAATGATATATGAAAAACGGATACGTGAAACAAGCGTAAGTCGCTTGTACGCACCTAATAACTTTTTTCTCATAATCCTTTCCCTTCACGATACTGAGTGGGCGTGATACCCTGTGTCTTTTTGAATATGGAAGAAAAATAATGAGGATCCTTGTATCCTACTTCATAACATACATCACTCGAACGCATGCCTGTCTCTCTGAGAAGCTTCTTTGCTTTGTTCATACGGAAATCCGTAAGGTATTTTACGAACGACTGACCGTACTCCTGATGAAAGACGGTACTGAGATGGTTCGCGGAAAAGTTTACGTAGTCGGCAACCTGATTGAGCGACAGCTCCTCATCCTTGTAGTGCTCCTCGACATATCGAAGCACCTTGTCAACGACCTCTGAATGTCTGGTATTACGCACAAAACCTCTGAGCTCACAAGCTCCCTTGACCAGTTCTTTTATCCCTGCAACCGTAAGATCATAGCTCTCGAGCACACTGAGATCAATAGACAATCCGTCCTGCTCATCCTTGGGGACGCCTATCTCATCGAGGAACCTGATCGTGGAATAATATATATCCATGGTCATATACTGACGGAATATCTGAGACTGCATTCCGTCACCCATTCTCTCTATCAGCTCATCGATAAAGCTGTCTGCATCCTCAGGCGCACCGAAGCGGAGAAAATCGATAACCTTTTCTTTGTCCACCTGATTGAGATCCACATTGGGAGTAGTCTGCTCCTGACGACGCTCTCTGAGCTTCTCGGCGATAACATTTACCCTTGCCAAAAGATCCTCTCTGCTTATCGGTTTCAGCAGATACTCGGACACTCCTATACTTATGCATTCCTTTGCGTATTCAAACTCTTCATGTCCGGAGAGAACGATAACCTCGACCTGCGGCATGTTTTCCTTTATCAGTCTGGACAACTCAAGACCATCCATGAAAGGCATACGAATATCAGTGATAACAATGTCGGGATTCTTTTTCTGAATCTCATTCCACGCAAGCTCACCATCTGCTGCATCCCCACAGAGAATAAGTCCCTGTGACTCCCAATCAATGTTCTTGCGGATCCCTTCACGTATCACAAACTCATCTTCTACCAAGAATACCTTTATCTGTTCCATCAAACCCCTCCAGATATGATCAATTCCGTCACGTATACCGCCGCACACGCGACAACAGCCACCGGCATAAGTCCGAACCCGAACACACTCATAAGAACCGCAGCCAGAAGCCCAACCGCAGCCGACCACAGAGAATCCGTTGCATACAATATCGCAGGCAACGTCATGGCTGTCAGCACGGCGTACGGAATATAAGTCAAAAATGATCTGATATATATATTTTCAATCTTTTTCTTTACAAGGACAAAAGGGATAGCCCTGATCAAAAATGTCGATCCTGCCATCAGGGCAAGGTAAATAAAAAATGTTTCGTGAGTCATGATTATATCACATCCTGTCGTTAATTTCAACTTTTTTCGGTTCCTCTTCGGTTTCTCTGATAGGCTTTATTGCAGCCATCACCATAGCTGCAACTACCGCACAGATACTTATGGCTATACCTGATGGAACCTCTTTTATCACCGGTACATATGTAAAGATGCAACTGAGTCCCGCTGCCAATATGACAACAAATATTACCGGTCTGCTTTTCTTCATCTCAGGAACCACTATGGCGACAAACATAGCATATATCGCTATGCCGAGTGCGCTCATCACGGAGGCCGGAAGTACATCACCCAAAAGGGCTCCCGCCAGAGTTCCGCCAGTCCACCCCAAATAAGGCATCACCGAAAGTCCTGCAAAATACGATCTCCTGACCACGGGCTTTGATACTGCGACCGCAAATATCTCATCCGTTATCATAAACCCGAATATCCAGCGCCATATCCCGCTGAACTTTTCAGTCACTTTTTGAGAAAGTGATATCGACATAAACGAGTATCGAACATTGATAGTCAGCTGAGAGACTAACATCTCTATATATCTTCCGGGGCTTATCATCACCTGTATTCCGGCAAGCTGACCTGCACTTGTCACGCAGGACATCGATATGAGAACTGCTTCCCACCAGTACAATCCGGCAATGATAGCCATGATCCCAAACGTAAATGATACGGACAGATATCCGAGTCCTATAGGCACTCCATCCTTTAGGCCCTGCCCGAAACCTAATTCTTTTTCCATAACAGTTTCAGCTTTCAGATAGTTACAACTTTTTCCTTTCTTATCATAATCTCAACAGAGTAGATCACCGCGAGCACTCCCGCAATGATATAAGCAGCCGTCCACGGGAGGTTAAACCCAATATGCGCATTCAATATATAACTGGTGGTCACATACATGTAAAAAGCTCCCGGGATCACCGCCATGATATAAGGCATCTTGTGTTTTTTCATATAGCGCGCGATCACACCGAATGCAAATACCGCTATAACCTCGTTCGCCCATGCGAAATACTGCCACAGGATGTTAAAACCGGACGGGTTGATCTTTGCCCATATCAGCGCACCCGCCACGACGGCAAATATACATAGCGCAAGTCTTAACGCATTTTTCTTTTTTGTCTGGTCGAGTTTAAAAGCATCCCCTATTATCAATCGCAGTGACCTGAGTGCCGTATCGCCCGATGTTATCGGAAGAACAATAACTCCTATTATCGCTACGATACCGCCGGCACCTCCCAGCATATCCTTTGCGACTATACCTACAACCGTTGTCGCCTGCGTTCCCAGAGTTTCCGGATCCGTAAGCCCGGCCTGAATGACTCCCATACCGGCTGCCGCCCATATCATGGCGATGAAGCCTTCCAGGATCATCATATCATAAAACGTAAAACGACCCTCATGCTCATTTTTGATGGTGCGCGAGACTAAAGTGGCCTGTGTCGAGTGGAATCCCGAACAGATACCGCATGCCACGGTAACGAAGAATATCGGGATAAAATTCGTCTTAAAAGGATAACCTGCCGCTGCCGCATCCCATATCTCAACAAGTGTATAACCATTTACAAATATACCTATGAATACTCCGACGGCAGATAATAATAATATCGCTCCGAATATCGGATATACCTTTCCGATGATCTTGTCTATCGGGAAAAGTGTCGCGATAATATAGTACAAAAATATACCGCCGTAAACGACCCATACTATCGGGTTTGTTGCTGATGAATCCTGGTTAAGTATCTGTGTTACAAAAAGGTCTCCGGGCGTGTAGATAAACACCGCTCCCAACAAGAGTAACAACAGACTTACAAATACCAGATAAAGGACATGAAGATGTTTGCCCAAAAACCTGCGGATCAGCTCCGGCATCTGTGCTCCCTTTGATCTGACCGAGATCATTCCTGACATATAATCATGAAATGCCCCTCCGATCACGCATCCTATCGGAATGGTGATAAAGGCTATCGGTCCGAAAAGGATACCCTGCAAAGGTCCGAGTATGGGACCTGTACCGGCTATATTCAACAACTCAATAAGAGAGTTTTTCCATTTGCTCATGGGGACGAAATCGATTCCGTCCTGCTGTGCTATCGCCGGCGTCTCATCATCCGTAGGCTTAAATATCTTCTCTGCAATTCTGCCATAGATAATGCCACCGATTATCAGTACCACCAGACCTACAATAAAAGTTATCATTATTCATTCCCTCCATATGATTTTATTCCGGACCATTTTTGATCTTTATCTGACAGATTTAACGGAATATCGTCCACAAAATAACCCTCCGCCGAAGGACTGCCTTTATACTCACCCGTAAGGTGTGGCCATGTTATCCCGATATCAGGATCATTCCAAGCCATACCTCCCTCGTCATCGGGATGATAAAAATCATCACATTTATAACAGAACTCCGCAATGTCTGAAAGGACCAAAAATCCATGAGCAAATCCTCTCGGGATCAGCATTTGTTTTTTGTTCTCCTCCGAGAGTTCAACACCGGCCCACTTTCCAAAGGTTTTAGAGCCCTTTCTCAGATCCACGGCCACATCAAATACAGTCCCTTTTATCACACGCACGAGCTTTGTTTGCGGAAACTGTTTTTGAAAGTGCAGGCCTCTTAATACCCCCTTTACGGAGCTGCTCTGATTATCCTGAACAAATCTGATATCTATACCTTCTTCCTTCATATCAGCTTCGTTGTATGTTTCCATAAAATAACCTCTGTTGTCACCGTGTACCTTGGGTGTGATAACACAAAGGCCCTCGATCCCTTCGATGTTTTTTTCTACATTTATCTGACCCATTAAAGCTTAGCCTCCTTCAGATATCTTGATACCGCGTCCTTCCAATCGGGCAGAGGTTCAAACCCTCTCTCCCTTAATCTGCTTTTATCGAAACGCGAATTAAATGGTCGTTTTGCCTTGCTGAGCCCGTACTCAGCAGTTGTTACGGGGATCACCTTAGTATCGAGTCCGTATTGATTATATATCTCAACACAGAAATCATACCATGATATATAACCGCCTTCATTGGTCGCATGATAATAGCCATATTTATCAGTCTCGATCATATCCACGATAAGTCTCGAAAGATCCTTCGTATATGTGGGAGTCCCGATCTGATCATTTACAACACGAACAGTATCATGAGACTTTCCGACATTTATCATCGTTTTTATAAAGTTGTTTCCGTTTAGTCCAAATACCCATGCTATTCTCAGTATGAAGTATTTATCAAGCGTTTCCGCTACCGCAAGCTCTCCGTCCAACTTACTCTGTCCGTATACATTTAATGGAGCATAATTCTTATCATCAGGCTGCCACGGACGTTCTCCCTGACCGTCAAAAACATAGTCTGTAGAAAGGTACAAAAGCTTTGCATCTACTGCCTTACAAGCCTCCGCTATAAAGCGCGTGCCGCAGGCATTTATTTTCTTAACCTTCTCGTGGTTTTCTTCATCCTCGGCAGCATCGACAGCGGTCCATCCTGCACAGTGTATCACCGCGTCGGGACGAACCTTATTTAACACACTTTCTACCCGGGATTTGTCAGTGATATCGAGCTTAACATAATCCTTCTCATCAGAAGGATTCAGATCACTTCCGACCACCTCATGACCGCGTTTTTTTAATTCCTTTACGCAGTCATATCCGAGCTGTCCCATAACACCAGTCACAAATACTTTCATCATCTGTCACCATACATTTTTTCATAATAATTCTGATACTCGCCGCTTATTATCTCTTCCCACCATGACTTGTTATCGAGATACCATTTGATCGTTTTTTTGATACCGTCAGAGAACTTTGTTTCAGGCAACCATCCGAGCTCATCATGTATCTTCGTCGGGTCTATCGCATAACGCATATCATGACCTTTACGATCCGTCACATATGTAATGAGAGATTCGGGCTTCCCGAGTTCTTTACAAATGAGCTTCACGATATCTATATTCGCCATCTCATTGTGACCGCCGACATTATATACCTCTCCTACACTGCCCTTATGTATGATCAGATCGATCGCTTTACAATGATCCTCAACATACAGCCAGTCACGAACATTTTTACCTTCACCATAAACAGGTAACGGTTTGTCATTGAGACAATTCGCGATCATGAGCGGTATCAGTTTCTCAGGGAACTGATATGGCCCGTAGTTGTTTGAACAACGGCTAATCGTAACAGGAAGACCGTATGTGCGATGGTACGCCATCACCAGAAGGTCCGCACCCGCTTTAGACGAGCTGTACGGGGAGCTGGTGTGAATGGGAGTTTCCTCCGTGAAAAACATGTCGGGTCTGTCGATCGGAAGGTCACCGTACACCTCATCCGTCGATACCTGGTGATACCTGGTAATGCCGTATTTTCTGCAGGCATCCATAAGAACTGCCGTACCGATTATGTTGGTATTTAAGAATACCTCCGGGTCCTCTATACTCCTGTCTACATGTGACTCGGCCGCAAAGTTGACAACGATATCCGGCTTTTCCTCTTCGAAAAGCTTATACACGCCCTCACGGTCACATATATCCAGCTTGACAAATCGAAAAGCAGGATTATCCATCACATCCTTCAAGGTTGAAAGATTCCCGGCATAGGTCAGTTTATCAAGACAGATTATCCGATAGTCCGGATGTTTATCAAGCATGTGAAATATGAAATTCGCTCCGATAAATCCGGCTCCTCCGGTAACGATTATTGTCATTTTCCGTCTCCTTTTCAAGTCATGGCCGCACAAAGCGACCTTTTTTTTATTCATATTGAATACTCAAACACCATTATAACAAAAAAGCCTTGCAAACGCAAGGCTTTACGGATTCCGAAATCTAAAATCCGTCAGTATATCACAGGCTCACCGGGATGGGCCGATTTGATGTGTTTCTTTAAATCAGCTTCTTTTTCATATGATTTCGGACAATACTGGCAGAAATACTTTTTCTTTTTGCCTGCCTTTTTTTCTCCTTTTCCGCCCGAGATCTTCTCAAGCTCTTCCTCGTTTAGTTCTTCCTTATTGCTCATAGTTGCTTTCCTCCTTTTTTTCAGTAATCTTGCCGTCTTCCAAAACAAAAACTCTATCGCAATCACGTATCGTCGACAGACGATGTGCTATAACGATCCTGGTACAATCAAGCTTTCCGAGCGCTTCCGTAACCCGTTTCTGCGTGCGGTTGTCGAGGGCGCTCGTAGCCTCGTCAAAGATCATAACCTTGGGTTTACATGCCACTGCTCTGGCTATCAAAAGCCTCTGTTTCTGCCCACCTGAAATACCACCCTGACCCTCTGAGATTATGGTACTCATGCCCATCGGCATCTGTCTTATATCATCACCTATCCCGGCAACATCCGCTGCCTCCCATGCTTCCTCCACAGTCAGCTCCGGAGATACCAAAGATATGTTTTCAAAAATGCTCCCGGGTATCAGCTCTCCGTCCTGAAGCACCACACCGATCTGTGAACGTAGGGACTTCAGATCCACTCTGCTAACATCCTGTCTGCCATAGTAGACTGCACCCTTTTCGGGCGTCTCGAATCCGAGAAGAAGTCTCACCAGGGTCGACTTTCCGCAACCGGTTTTTCCTATTATTGCCACGTAATCACCGTCCCTGACCTCCATCGAAACGTCGTTAAGGATGTACGGTGCATTTTTATCATAACGGAATGAAACATGGCTGAGCGCGACATGGCCTCTTATCTTAGCTATCGGCTTTCTATTCTTGCTGATCTCCGGCTGCTCGTTTAGTATGGGCTCGGCGAGCTTCATCGCGGGTTTGATATGCGAGAGCTGAACTACCGAACCTCCAAGTGTCACAAACGCGCCCATTACGACTCCGTACGCCGCATTAAACGCATAGTAATCCGCCACATTCACTTTCATCGTGACAGAAAGATAATATATGGCGAGTGTTCCGCAGAGCAGGACCATCTTTCTGATCACCGGCTCGACTTTTAAGAATAACGGCGGATCGTAAACCAACTTTGCTCCCTGCGCATACGAGGAAGCCCATCTCGAAAACGCACTGTTTTCGGCTCCTGCCAACCTGATCTTGCGGATCCCGGAGATCAGATCGTACTCCATACCCGTCAGTTCTGCCTCGTGCTGCATGTGTTTTTTCGTGATGCGCATGCGGATAATCGTACCGATGACCATGATCGCAAACGTTGAGAACACCACGCCTAGCGACGGCAGCACGAGTTCGGGCCCGAACCTCACTATCTGGATTATGTAAAGAAGCGACGAGATTGACAAAAGTCCCATCCCGAAAAACTCCTCTATTATTATATCACATAATTCCTGAATTGACATGGCTCGAGTTGAAAGATCACCCGCACTGTATTTGCGGAAGAATGACACGTTAAGCTGCAACAGTCTGGTCATCACGGCCGCCTCGACACTTAAAGAGGTACCGAGTTTCATCCTCTCGACTACCAGCTCTTTGGCCGCATCGAATAGTATCATAGACAAACGGATCATCACAAGAGTTATGCCCGCTGTGACTAACAGCCTCATACTTCCTGTAGATACAACAGGTCCGATCACTACCTGTGTTATGTTCGGTATCAAAAGTCCGACCAGACTGAAAAGCAGGGTATATACAACAACTCTCAGCACATCGCCAAACGAGAGACATCCTAACATATATGTGATAAGATCTTTTATGCCTATTTGTTTTACAGGTAAAGGTTTATAAAAACAGTAAGCTTCATCTCTGAAAGAATCAGCATTTGTTCGCCTTACATGAGTCCTTTTGCCTGTTCTCGGGTCGGTATAGGTATAGCCTCCAAGCTTTCCGGGTAACAACGATACAGGCGTATCGTCAACCCAGCCAAGCATCGGACCGTACGCTTTTTTATACCATCCTTTTTCAAGACGTACTCTGCGACGCATCATACCGTATGGGCGCAGGCAATACTCGATCCCTTCGGTAAGATCTTTGATCCTGTCCGGGATCGCGACCGGCTTGAAGTGATGATATTTCAGGATCTCGTCGATGGCATCCTTGGTGTACATCCTCTCATTGGCAAGCTCTGTCGTACCTTTTTTTCCGAGAACCGACGCTGCCACATTGATAAACGACTCCTCAAGTCGCTCATCGTCCTGTGCGTATCTGGCCTTTATCTGCTCATCAAACCAACTCATCTGTCACCAACTCCGAATACAAACCATTCATTTTTAACAACTCATCATGTGTTCCGCGTTCTGTGATCCGTCCGTGATCCATAACGATGATCTCGTCGCAATCCTTTACAGTTGTCAAACGGTGCGCGATCACTATGCATGTGATCCCTCTGTCACAGATCCGTTTTACAACTTCGGCCTCAGTCGCTGCATCCAGCGCACTCGTAGCCTCATCAAGTATGATAATGGAAGGATCCTTTGCCAAAACACGGGCTATCTCCAGTCGCTGGCGTTCGCCGCCCGAGAAGTTTTTTCCGCCTTCTAATATCTTTCCTTCATAACCATCGACTCTCCCTATGATCTCGTCATGCATCCCCGCATCTCGGGCAGCTAAGATCATTTCGAAGTCCTCGATGGTATCATCCCACATTTTTATGTTGTTGGCGATCGTATCCTCAAAAAGAATAATATCCTGATCCACAACCGCCAACGAACCCGTGAACACCTGCCTGTTTATGGTATCTATCGGCTTGCCGTCAAAAAGTATCTCTCCTTTCCACGGCTTGTAAAGTCCTGAAAGCAGGGACGCAATAGTCGATTTTCCGCAACCGCTCTCACCCACGATAGCAACCCGCGATCCCGGCTTTACATGCATCGAAAAGTCTGTGATCAGCGGCTCGCCAAGTGGTGCGTAACCAAACACGAGGTCATTTATCTCGATCTCGCCCCTCAGCTTTTCGAACTCTTCGGCGGCAGTGGCTGCTGTGTTTCCGGCTACTGTTCCATCTGCTGCGGCCGTCCCCGCATCCTCTCTGTCTATCCCGGGTTCCCTCGGATACCTCATCACGTCATTTACTCGCTCAACCTGCATCGTCATCTCTCGAATGGTTTTGCCCGAATCGATCGCTGACACAGCCGGTCGTAAAAACAGTTGGAGTATCTGCTGGAATGCTAAGATCATTCCAACCTCAAACTCCCCATGCAAAACCAGCCACACACCGGCTACCAATATCAGGTCTCCGGCTATCTCACTGATCAGTGCCGGGATGATCCCCAGGTACGTGTCATTTTTAATAAAACGGCTCCTGCTCGCATACACCGCGGCCTGACAGCCGGACCATTTTTCAAAAAAACCATTTTCCGCACCACACGACTTGATCGTCTCCATCATGTGAACTCCGGACATCGTGTACGAATGCAGTCTCCCCTCGTCTCGCATCTCGACGCGTGTTATGTTGATCCTTTGCGTGGAGATGATACGGGCCATCAAAGCGTGGATCAGGATACTCACGATCCCGACGATCGACAGGTACACGTGATAGCGGACCATCATCAAAAGGTACACCACCATCATCACGGAATCGAGAAACAGCGGCGCCACACTGTGTACAAGAGTCTCGGAAATCTTCTCGTTCATCTCGTGACGGTCGATCAGATCGCCGGTCATTCTCTGCGAGAAAAATGGCATCGGCAACCTGAACAGATGCCACATATATCGAATACTGCCCATCACCGCCATTTTCCCGTGAATCCTGAGCGTGTAGATAGCCTCGATCCACCCTACGATGATGTTCAACAGCGTAAGTATTATCAGCAACAAAAAAAACGGTCCGACCCATCCCGGCTGATCACCGGTCAGGAGGTTGTCAAGGAACACCCTGGTCATCGCAGGATTTACCATGTCAAAAATATACCCGAGCATGGCAGTGAGTACGACAAATATTACCGCGCGTTTCATCCCCTTCAGCTGAGTGATCAGGTACTTAAATACGCCTTGTCTGGAGCCACCGGGCTTGAACTCATCTGTCGGCGAAAAGGTCAGTGCAACTCCGGAGAAACCGCTCTTAAACTCATCCCATCCCATACGCTGTGTGCCACCTGCAGGATCATTTATATATACGTGTTTTCCTCTGATCCCGTTCACAACCATAAAGTGGTTTTCTTCCCAGAAAACAATGCACGGAAAAGTAAGGTCAGAAAGCTCCTCCGGCTCAAGACGAAAGCCCTTTGCTTCCATGCCGTGGTGCCTGGCCGCACGAATCATATTCTTGGCGTTCGATCCGTCTCTGGACACTCCGCAATCCATGCGAAGCTGCTCCATTGGAACCCACTTGCCGTAATAAGCGAGAACCATTGCAAGACATGCAGCGCCGCACTCGAGAGTCTCCATCTGAAGTATGACCGGCGGACGCGTCAGCTTTTTCCTCATCTATCTCCTCCGATAACTAATCTGTTTGCTTGCATATTTCTTAAGCCATGCCGGTTGTTATGTTTTTTCCTCAGGGTATGCCGGACTTAATCGTCTCATCCGAACAGAAAACTGATCGGCTTTACTCCCTCAACCCGAATGACGGCCTCATATACACCGTCAGGCAGATCTGTGTCAGCAGTTACTATATATGCAGATTCAGAAGGCTCTTCTGCTTCCTCATGCTGACTCTCTTCCAAAAACAATTCCTGTGAATCACCCGAGATATCCTTTATAAATGCCTTCTTTCCACCCATTGTGAATTCATCTCCGACTTCGACTAACTCGCCCTGGTTTTCACTCAGCGAAAAAAACGCTTCGTGATTCATAACGAATCCGACGTGTTTTATTGATATAGTCATCTCATCCATACATGCCCATATAAATATCGCTATAACAACAGTGAATACTGCTGCAAAAGCGATCCACATTGACGGGCGGATGACTCGCAAATATCCATCAAGCTTCTCAGGAGAAGTGATCCTTTCATTGGTCTGTTCCATTGTCGTACTCCTTTATTCCTCGTCTCTGTTCCAGACATATTATGTATATCTACCGCATTATATCACAAAAAGCCTCGCAAACGCAAGGCTTTTGAGCTGTTTTTCGTGAATCATTGTGTTGTGATGGTGGCTTGCGGGTTAGTATGCATCCGCTCCTTTATGATCCGATGACAGATATTCTTCACATCCATCTTTCCATCTTTCAATATCTTCATCAGTCAAATCATCAAACGCAGGAGTTACATCTGCATAATCTATGGTTTTTACATATTCCTTTGCGATCTCCAGACTATTATCAACTGTAATCTCTTTATCTCCAATAAACTCGCAAAAATCAATATAGGCAACTGGATCTGCGGAGCCTATATCTTCCCAAATAAATGGATTCATATCACTAATCTGAGTTATAAGCCTATCATCAGTTGCATCCTCATAATATGCATCCAACCAAAAGTATATCAATGTAAACAATTCAAATCTGTTCATTTTTTCAGTACACTTATCAATCATATTCCATCTCCAGATACTTTCTGCATTTTTTCATCCATGTGCCATCATCAATCCACGAGAACGCTTCCTTTACCGATTCAATCCCAATGCAATCCACATATTCACATGCAATCTGATAACTATTGTCTATTGTAATTTCTCGACCACCTACATTCTTACAAAAATCAGCAAAGACATTCGGAACAGCAGATCCTTCACCTTCAAGTAAAAAAGGATTCATGCTACTCAAAAACTGCCCCAGTTCCTCGCCTTTATGTTCATCCCAATAATGATCCAGTGTCAAAAACACCATAGAAAACAAATCGAATTGTGTCATCTATTCATCCTTCCGACCTACAAAACATAATTCCTAGTAGAGTCATTTTTGTACATTATACTTCTGCTTGTTATCGCTGAACACGGTAACAGCTACACCAGACTGTGTTCCCTGGAGCAAATTCAGCATTTTGATACTGAAGCCGGTGGATAGCTTCTATGTTCTCATTCGTCTGCATGGACAAACGGAGCATATCACGCTGTGTAACTAATCCCTGTGCCTCTGCAATATATTCCTTCATGGAACGAAAAATGCGTATAAGAGCCTTACTCTGTTTTATAGCAAGATCACCTCTTAGCACGGTCATAAGCATATATACTCCGCTCTCCGTAAAGCACCATGGCAGGTATCTGGTACCACCTGATTGTCCTTGAAAAAATGGCCTTTCTGGTGAGGTCGTATTTTTCGACCTCACCAGATCATCCAATTCCTCACGCGTAATTTGGAAGCGGAAATCATCATCAAACTTCTTTATGTTATTTTTGACCTGTTCATTAAATCTTTTCGTTGTGTAGCCGTATACTTCTGCCAATTCAAAGTCGAGCATAACCTTTACACCTCGGACTTCATAAATCTTGTCCCGGATTGTTGCTTCATCTACGACGGCAATCTCTGTTATCATATCATCCTTTGTGCTATCATTTGCCCTGACCATTTTCATCCCTTCTTTCTTCAAGCAACATAATGTACGCCATCATCCTAACCAAATATCCCGGAGGCGCACTAATTCCCTGTTCCCATTGTTGAAGCGTTCTTACGGGAATCCCGAATTTAGCAGAAAACTTGCTTTGTGATAATCCTGTTTTCTTTCGTAGTTCTTTTATCCTATCAGAAATATTCATAACAATAACTCTCCTGGCCGCCTATACTTTATTAAAGTATACAATAAACTCCATACGTTGTCAACGTATAAAAATGATCTTTAGCAAGGCTTTTAAAGGGATCCCGTTATACGTTCACCACTCTGGTTGCAACAGCCTCACGAAATCTGGAATCATGCTCAACTAAAAGCATAGAAAGCTCATACTCTTTGATTAGTTTTTCTATCTGCATACGAGAAAACACATCAATATAGTTTAGCGGTTCATCCCATATATACAGATGCGCAGGAGTAATGAGACTTGCTGCGATGAGCACCTTTTTCTTTTGACCCTCAGAATAATCTTCCATTTTCTTCTCAAACTGTTCCCGTCCAAAATCCAAATGTCTGAGTACCGTGAAAAATAAGCTCACATCCAGCCCACGCTTTTCACAAAAACTACGAGAAGAGCCGGACAAAAATGAAGTATCCTGGTTCACATAAGAAACAACTATTCCGGATGCGATTTCCAGTTTTCCTGAAACTATCAGATCAGTGTCCGGAGCATATCCAACCCTGTCCAGGATTGCCTTTATTATGCTGGATTTCCCACATCCGTTTTCCCCGGTAAGTACGATCTTTTCACCTCTTTTAACCTGAAATGTAAGCCCGGAAAAGAGTTCTTTCTCGGGATATCCAAGTGAAAGATCCTTTGCATCGACAAGGATTTCCTTGTGATGTATCAGTGGATGGATCTTTAAGTCTGAAACTCGTTCTATATCCTGAAGAAGTCCTTCTTTTTCCCCGATCTCACGATCGATCCTTTTTTCATATGCTTTCACCCTGGATTGCATCTTCTTTGTCTTGGCCCCGATAAATGACCGGGTGGATATACTTCTGTCGTTTTCCTTGACCGGATCAAATCCTATCTTCGTGCCTTCATTTTTATCAGCCCACCTGCTGCTTCTGTCTGCAGCTGCTTTTAGTTTGCCGATCTCTTTTTGGTGCTTTTCATTTTCTGCTTGATTAAAAGCATCCATTTTCTCTTTGTTTTCCCACCAGGAAGAAAAGTTTCCGGTCTGCACATCGACTGTCGTCCTGTTCAACACCAGCACATGATCGCATACACCATCAAGAAGATCTCTGTCATGAGATACAAGGATAAACCCTTTTTTCAAACTCAGATACTCTTTGACAATCCTGCGTGCCTCATCATCCAAGTGATTTGTCGGCTCATCGATCAATAAAAAATCATTCTTATCTGCAAACAAAACAGCAAGCATGACTCTCGTCCGTTCACCGTAACTCAACGTTCCGAACGGCCGATACAAGCATTCCGGATCCATCCCCATCTGGTTCAATTGGATAAGCACCTGCCATCCTTCAACATAAGGCTTCCATACCTCAATCAGATCAAAAGCTGTTTTTTCAATATCATTCTCTGAAACCTGATACGGGAAGTAATCAAACCGTGTATTTGTGCTTATGTCCCCACGGTACTCGTATCTTCCCAGCAGAAGATTGAGAAGTGTTGTTTTACCTTTTCCGTTTCTTCCTATCAGTCCGAGTTTCCAGTTTGTATCAATATTAAAACTAACATTGTCAAGTACAGTATCTGCACTTCCATCGTATGAAAAAGTAAGTTCTGTTACATGTATCTGTGCCATATCAGCCCTCCTTTCTTTCGCTCGCAAACCAGCATGTGACGAATTGTACTATTCGCACAAAAAAATCTGCTTTCACCGAAAGCAGACCATACGCATGATACCAAACAAAAGGAGGAGCCAAAGTTCCTGCATACCCCATATATTATTATGGTGTCAAATGAATACGACAATCTGATTCAGCGAACGAAAACAGACCACTCAAGGTCATAATAATCCTCGTTTTACTAAATAAGATTATCAGTTCTTCATTTCTTCACCATCGCACTACCGTGCGCCTTTCTATTTCTATGTGCGATATTGTAACATCAACTGCAGAATTTGTCAAGCACACTTACATCAATGATCTGTCAAAAAGCGGGCGCCTTCACTCGAGCTCTATAAGGAATCCGTCCTTTTGTATCCAAACAATCTAAATGTTTAACATATTTGTTTAATTATTTGTTGCCGTCCACCTCGTGATTTCCCGTTTGATCGGGTTTTAGTACCAAAATAGTACCGGAGGGTAGAATCATCATTGTGTTGTGATGGTGGCTTGCGGGTTAGTTCACCAACTCAACTTCGGATAACAGATAGGTAACCACATCAATCGGGTAGTTATCCTCATCCCACAGTTCAACCTCGCAGGCCGGACCGAATGAATATAAACTCACAACGACGCCTACCGTTCCTACTGGAAAACCGTCTTTATCCACCAATGTTTTTACTTTATCATTTTCATTTATCATCTTCTAGTTTTTCACCTTTATGCGGTTCTGATAAATACTCCTTGCAGTACTCAATCCATTCATCCTTATCCATATCTTTTAAAGCAGGAGTAACGTCGGCAAAATCGATCGTCTTCAAATAATCCTTTGCAATATCAAGACTATTATCTAGAGTTATCTTTCTTTTGTCAAGAAACTCGAGATATTCGATATACATAGCAGGATCAGCCGAGCCAATATTTTTAAATGTGAATGGACACATATCACTCAATATGCAATTAATATAATAATCATCGATATGATCTTCGTAATATGCATCAAGCGCATAATATATCATAGTAAATAATTCGAATTCATTCATTTTCTATTTCTCCTAATAACATTACGACATAATCCAGTTTGGTCATCCCATGGGTTCGGCGGATTATTTACCCCACCATTTTGAACAATCCCATCTTTTATAGATACCCAAAGTTGTGAACCATCATCCAATTCTTTTATATGCCAATCTATTCCATGCATATCTTTACCACGATAACAACTCATATCGTTAGCTAAATCTAATAGTTTTTTTCTATTCTCCGGAGTATCAGGCAAATGTCCCGGGCGATCAGCCATAATATGCTTTATCTGATCATTATGTGGCGGCATCTTTACTTTACCTTTTAATGCCTCAGGAATGTTATCCGGATTATCTCCATACGTTCCCTCATATAAATCACTCTGTCCTGCGCCCATCACTTACTCCTCACTGAACTCGTCCAGTTCAGATACTCGGCAAACCTTGTGTCTCCGTATTTTTCCTTGACATCTTCCGGCACCTTGCCATATACCAAAACAATCTCCGGCTCAAGAGTTTCCATCATTGAATCCAGTCCTGCTTCGAAGAAATATCGGTTTACTCTGTCCTTGATCTGTCCGTAACTCCCAATTGAGACGATAGAATGCTTTTCCACTCCAAGAAAAGCAACCTTTTCCGGAAGAACCTTCGTCGTGTATGTCCTTTCATCTCCCCACCTTACACAAGGGATCACATAAACGCGATTTTTCTGAAAAAAATATCCAATAGCCCTGCTTCGATAGATGTTTGTTATCTGAAGCGAAAGTGGCATATCCCGATAGACCGAACAATCCGGAGATATAAAGCCTTGGTATTTCCTCAGAACCTTGATATAATCCTTTGGATTGACCAATATATCCTTAAACTCGTTATCATTTTCATACTCGCAGACCGCAAATGCTTTTGGATCAGCCTTTTCCATCTTGCTAAACGGAACGAGCCCATCCGGAACAATCAGTGTCTCTGGCTTTTTTATGATGGGAATCTCAAGAAATCCTTCAAAGTTCGCACCCTTGACCAACTCCGGATTACATCCATCACTCAAAGAAGCGGCGTTTCTGGCTGCACTATCAACCACGCTCCTGCTTTTTCTTCTCCTACGCCTTCTCCTGACTTTGTTTACTGCTTCCTTAAGCATTCCATCAGCCTCCTGTATTCAAAACCGGCATACACAGACTACTTTCCCCTTGTCAATGCATCCTCAACAATCCGAATAAGATATTCCGGTTTGGACAAATCACCCAAATCATCAAACACAGCATTATAAGCAACTAATGCCGTGCGGACATACTGAGCATTATCCGCAAAAAGCTGTCTATCTGGTTTCAATCCCACCTCATCAGCATACTGGCAACAAAATGTAACTGTTGTTCGCGTATTACCTTCCCTAAACGGATGAACTTTCCACAATTTGGCTAATGAATCTGAGAATTCATGAGCAACCTCCTTGGTATTCATATCCATCCACTCTTTTTTTCTCATCTGCGATAGAATCCATTCAGCGTCCTTGGCAATATCAAACATATCGGAGTATTCAACCGACAATCCGCCAAGCACCGGCTCCTCCTTATAAATGTTCTGCTTTCGTTGCTGTCCAGCCCACTCATATAGATCCTGAAATAAATACTGATGCATACACAGCAAGTGTCGATAATCATATTTCCCGGGCAAATGGGTTGCCGCTATCTCTCTCAATCGAAACGACAAGAAATCAGATTCTGCATCATTCAACAATTGTCTGTCACGGATATCAAGCAGATTCTTCAAAACATCACTATTCTCATACAGATAGATATCACGCATCTATTTAAGCCTCTTTTACCTTATACTTTTTATCGAGATATTGCTTGATGTCACTCATGGTCACTTCACCGTTTTTTTCTTTCTCAATATACTCCTTAAACTCTGAAGTAGGTTCAAGTCCATCGACCTTGATCATCCCAACAGCATAATCCCAAGCTTGTGCATTCGTCATATCATTTTCCCTCCTTGTCCATCTATTATACATCGAAAGCCTCGCAATTTCAAGGCTTTCGAACTATTTTCTTGGAGTATATCTATATATCTCCTCAAGTTCAAAGCCAAGCATCACCTTGACACCCCGAGACTCATAATTATTATCCCGAATGGTCGTTTCAAATACAATGGCAATCTCTGTTGTTATCTCTTTCGTTGTGCTTTCAGTGCTCATTTTCATTCCTTCTTTGCTCAAGCAACATATTGTACGCCATCATTCTGTAGCAACCATTCGGTTTTCCTCGAAGGACTCCAGTTGCTTTTGTTTTGATATTTCTGTAGTAGTAGCCTCAGCCAGCATATTAAGTACCAGCTCCAACGTGGACATATTATCCCTGAGGTTTTCTTTTTTCAAACCTTTATGATTCTTATATTGTCGCGTTGTCATCCCGGACCAGGCTTTCGTTATCTCATTTGTCAGCTCAGGGTCGATCACTTCCTCTATTCTCTCACGGCCCACCTGCGCCAGCCACATTTTGAAAGGTTCGGCTTTTTTTGATGGAATAGATTGAATCAGGCGAAGTAATTGCTCTGTATTTGCTACGTCTGTCAGTCTTTTCTTTCCGTCCTGGGCAGTCATTTTCAACTGGCTACAATTTGTAACCAGTTGACTTCCCTCTTCTTTTAGCCTAATTTTCAATACTTTCCAATAATTTCTTGCTCCATCTGTATCAGGTTGCTCTGTCAAAACTCTCACCACATCCACAATCGAAAAATACCATTCTTCCTCATCCTCAACCCATGCCGTCCCTATCGGCTGATCTTCAAATAATTGAACTTTGTCATTTGCCATCTGCACTTTTTCCACCTATCAGTTCTTCACCTTTTATTTGCCCGTTTTCCTCAAGTAGCATAATATACGCCATCATTCTGACCAAATATTCCGGAGGGGCGCTTATTCCCTGTTCCCACTGCTGAAGAGTTCTTACCGGAATTCCAAATTTTGCAGAAAACTTACTTTGAGATAATCCTGTTTTCTTTCGTAATTCTTTTATTCTTACTGAAATATTCATAACAATAACTCTCCTGACCGCCTATACTTTATTAAAGCATACAATAAACTCCATACGTTGTCAACGTATAACAATGATCTGTCCAAAAAAAGGAGTTCTGTAAATCATTCTTACTCTGAATCCAATTCTTCCAATTCCTTTTTTATGAATGCTTCCAATGTCTGCTTGTCAGGCAAATGCAGCATATATGTTGATACAAAGAGTTGATTATCCATTCCGGATAATGCGTACTCTACCATCTGTGATCCCTTATCCGTACATAAAAGTATACCAACTGGGGGATTATCGCCCTCGATCATCTCATTTGCTTTATAGTATCCGACATATGCGTTAAGCTGTCCCAGATCCTCGTGTTTGAATTCATCATTTTTAAGTTCCACGATCACATTGCAATGCAGCAGTCGATTGTATAATACAAGATCTATAAAGTAGTACTTATCATCTATAACAATACGCTTCTGTCTTGCCTCAAAACAGAAGCCTTCTCCAAGCTCCAGCATGAACTCCTGCAAATGATCTATCAGCCCCTGCTCAAGATCTGATTCTGTTATTGATCCACTTGGATCAAGACCAAGAAACTCAAATGTAAATGGATCCTTTATTGAAAGAGCATACCCGTCCGGGTTATCCTCAGAAGGCTTCAATAAATCCTTTGGATTTTTACTCACACCTGACCTAAAATACAGATTTGTCTTAATCTGTCTTCGAAGTTCCCTGACACTCCATCCACACTTGATGCACTCCGTCTCATAGAAAAAACGCTCAAAATCATCTTCCAACACCATGATTTCCCTAATGTGAGAGAACGACAGGTTTTGGACAAGCCTTTCTGGCTTTGTTATAAATTCGTTCGACACTGTCGAACTTTTTTGATTATCAACAAGCACCCCAAATTCGTTCGACACCGTAGAACGAATCTGAGGGTAAGTGAGGTAAAAATGTCTGCATGCCTTAAAAAGAGTGACATTCATACCTTTTTCGGAGATATTCTTCTCAAGGCTTTCCATGAGATTACTGCCATATTTCGAACGATCCTTACCTTCCTGTTCATACTCAACAATATAGTATCCAATTGCCCAATTTCTTAACGTCATAAGCTGGTTTACCGCACTTTTGGCTGTATTACTGGCCTTTTGATTTATACCCTTAATATCTTCTGCCAGAACAGCAAATGTTTTGTTATATACCATTAAACACCTCCCGTAGGCATCACTGCAAAACTTCCATTTTTCAACATTGACCTCTTTGTTTTATTATTTTTCATTTACTATTTCCAATTCCTCAAACAATTTTTCAGGAAGCGAACTTATTCCCTGTTTCCACTGCTGAAGAGTTCTTACGTGAATCCCGAATTTAGCAGAAAACTTGCTTTGTGATAATCCTGTTTTCTTTCGTAGTTCTTTTATCCTATCAGAAATATTAATAACTATATCTCCAATCCTCCTATACTTTATTAAAGTATACCTTATATTCTATACGTTGTCAACGTATATTTTGTGCAAATAAGTCGTATCTTCAAATGAAAAAAGTGAGCATGTCTTCCGGCCAATGTCATTAAGTTTGGCATTGGAAGGGTATGCTAGAGAAAAACAGGAGCAAT
>CAMVOY010000041.1 GCA_947169235.1 uncultured Lachnospiraceae bacterium
GTCTGATGGAGTCCTTAAGGACTGAGATCAACAAGCTCGAAGAGCTCGGACGCGCGGCGATACTTATCACTTCGCCGATAGTTCGTATGTATGTAAAAAAACTGACGGAGGAACAGTTCAAAAACCTCCATGTATTATCATATAATGAGATTGACTCTGAAGTTGAGTTGCAATCAGTTGGGATGGTGAGCGTTGAATGATAATTAAAAAATACCTTGCCAAAACTGAAAAGGATGCCATAGAAAAGGCAAAGGAAGAATTGGGCAGCAATGCTATCGTGATGAATGTAAAAAAGGTTCATCCGAGAGGCATTATGCGTATTTTCCTGCGCGCAAAAGTTGAGGTAACGGCCGCTCTTGATGAGAATACAAACTACACCGAGGAGAAGCCGCAACCCAAAACAACAACGGTAGGAGATAAACGAACAAAGTTCGATGTCTCGATACCGCCGCTTGAGGGATTGCCGCCTTTGGAGGCGCCCGGAAAGGGCGTACCGAAGCCGTCATCGTCAACTTCGGGAAAGGCTGATAATGAAGGGACAAACGAAGAGAGACTGTCGCAGCTTTTAAACCTTTTGGAAAAACAGATGACAGATAAAAATGTTTCGACTGCTGCGAACGGTACAAAAGCGAGATCATCTGCCGGAACATCAAGAGATGACAGTCGTGACGGAAGAGAACCGGTCCGCAGGGAACCTGTAAGACGTGAGGAGCCTGCGCGCCGCGAAGAGCCGATCAGAAGAGATTCCTCTGACAGACGTGCTGCACAAGCAAGGGATGACAGGGAAGAAAAAGAAGAGATCAGAAAGAGACTGAATGAAGCAAGCAAAGAGAGCAGATCTTCAGACAGAAAAGATACTGATGAGTCTGATCGTGAGGAAGCAGATAATCCCGAAAAGAAGGATAAGGGAGCTATCTATCGCGATCTGATCTATAAAAAGCTTATTCAGAACGAAGTAGATGAATCGATAGCTGATGCGATACTTGATGAGGCAAAGAGAGCGTTGCCGAAGGACGCAGCTGTTGATCAGATACTCGGTAGTGTATATCAGAGGATAATCCTCATGATAGGCCAGCCGTATACTATCAATTACAAACCGAACGAGCCGACCAAGTTTGTATTTTTCCTCGGTTCAACAGGTGTGGGAAAGACTACGACCATCGCGAAGTTGGCGTCAAGGCTAAAGCTTGAGCAGAATTGTAAGCTTGCTTTGGTCACTGCCGACACCTACAGGGTTGCGGCGGTTGAGCAGCTGAGAGTATATGCCGATATATTATCAGTGCCGCTTCATGTCATCTACCATCCGGAGGAGCTCGAAGGGATGTTAGATGATCTGCAAAAATACGATGTTGTTTTAGTTGATACTGCGGGATGCTCGCATAAAAATACCGAGCAGATAGATGAGATACAGACGCTGTTGGAGCAGGTGCCGATCTCAAAAAGACTCGTTTATCTGTGTCTCTCGGCAGGTACCAAATACCGTGATCTGAAAGAGATCGCAAATGTGTATTCCGAGATCACGGATTACAGTATCATATTTACAAAGCTGGATGAAACGTTGTCCGCAGGAGTTGTTCTGAATATGAAGGTCAGCACCAAGTGCCCGCTTTCATATGTGACAAACGGTCAGAACGTCCCGGATGATATTTCGCGCATAGACGCGCAGGCCATAGCAAAACAGTTGATGTCGTAGAGTTTACCGCGATAGATATTAAACTAGAAAGTACAAATTGGCAAGTCGCATAAATTATGCAACTTGTTGGATAATTTATGCAGGAGGTTAGCTGATGGACGATCAGGCAGAACGCTTACGAAATATAATAAAACGCCAGCAATATCAGCCGGACATTCCGCAAAAAATGTCCCGCGTCATCACGGTTACCTCCGGTAAGGGTGGCGTCGGAAAGACCAGCGTCTCGGTAAATCTTGCGATAGCGTTGCAGCGTATGGGAAAAAGAGTAGTTATCCTTGACGCGGACTTCGGCCTGGCGAACATAGAGATCATGCTCGGTATCAGACCGCAGTTTAATCTTGCCGATCTGATGTTCAGAGGCAAGGGAATGCGAGACATCATTACATATGGTCCCGAGAATATCGGCTTCATATCAGGAGGATCCGGTATCAATGAGATGGCGAATCTCAGCAAGGCTCAGATCGTCGACATGATCCAAAAGATGTCGGAACTCGATCAGCTTGCCGACGTCGTGATAGTAGATACGGGAGCCGGCATAGGTAACTCGGTTCTTGAGTTCGTCGCGGCGAGTGAGGAGGTACTCCTTGTAGCGACACCGGAGCCTACATCCATCACGGATGCATATGCTCTGTTAAAGTCATTAAACAGAAACTCTACCTATCAGAAAACAAAGACGGTAGTGAAGCTTATCGCAAACCAGGTAAGAGGAAGTAATGATGCTGATGAACTGCATGAAAAGCTCGGAATAGTAGTCAGCAAATTTTTGAATATCGACATAGATTATCTCGGTCCCATACCGCATGATGATAATATGTCAAAGGCCATACTCAGACAGGTGCCGATAGTTCTGTCCGCACCTGATTCCAAGGCTGCCAGATCGATCACTGCCATTGCCGCAAAGCTGGGTGATGCCAAGCTGCCTTTGGAGGAGCAGGGTATGGGTATCATGAGACTCTTTACAAATGTAATAAGAATGAAGTTCGGTCGCAAATAAATGCTTAGTATTTTTAAATGGAGATGATGTATGGAAAAGGTATTTGATATCGGCAATAAAATAGAAATTACGCCGGCCAGGTCTGCCTTTTCCGACGCTAAAAATAACAAAAAATACTCCAGCCAGATCCTCGATTTCGACGAGTTAAGAACTGCAAAAATAGCAGCTCCCGTGCAGGATGGAAGACTTGTTCCGATGAGAGAAGGCGAGGATATCGATCTTTGTTTTTTTACAAAGGCGGGTCTGTATCAGTGCAGAGGCCGAATTAAGAAAAGATACAATGAACGCAAGATAGCCGTTCTTGATGTGCTGTTCGTGACGGATCCGCAGAAGTTCCAAAGGAGAAAGTTCTACAGACTTGAGTGTACTTTTGAGATCAGATACAGAAGGTTTTCAAAGGAAGAATTGCATCTCAGGGAGGAGATAGAGACAGCGAAAAAGACCGGAAATGATAAAATGTTGGAGGAGTATAAAAAAGAATTACAGGAGATCCCGGAACTATGGCGACCTGCTACCATTACCAATCTGAGCGGCGGAGGTGTCAAGTTTCATCTTAAGGAATCTCTTGATCGGGGAGAGCCGATAGAGGTAGCTGTTCCTCTGTCGTTGCAAAAAGGTGTACTGCCCATGAAGGTTATGGCTCATGTGATCGACTGCGAGAAGAGTGTGGATTCCAGAGCAGCTTCCTGCGATGCGAGGTGTGAGTTTGACGGCATCACAAACGGGGAACGTGAGATCATAGTCAAGTATGTCTTTGAAGAGCAGCGAAGAAGAATGTCTGGAGGCGAAAGATGAAAAAAGTACTGGTAATAGATGACTCTGCACTCATGAGAAGGGTTATCTCTGATATAATAAACCAGGACGAAAACCTGACCGTCGGTGGTACGGCGAATAATGGCATCACAGCTCTTGAAAGTCTGAAGAGCGGTGAGAGGTATGACATACTTCTCATAGATATCAAAATGCCGAAGATGGATGGTATTACTCTCCTTCGTGAGATGAACGCCGCGCATATCCGTATCCCATCGATCATTGTCAGCTCCATCGCCAGCGAAACCGGTGAGGAGACTATCGAGGCATTGGAGTTGGGCGCCCTTGATTTTATCAAGAAGCCGATCAGCTCCATCGGTGAGCACTTCAACGAGTTTCGCGAGGATCTTCTGCAAAAGGTATATATCGCAGCAGGTATAGATGTTACAAGGTCTTCGATTCATCCGAAGGAAGAACCTGTAAAGAAACCTGTTTCGGCAACGCCTTTTCCACGCAGAAGCCATACGGCTAAAAAGGGGTCGAAGCTTGTGGTCATCGCATCTTCGACAGGCGGACCGAAGGCGCTTCAGTCTGTGGTACCGTTTTTTCCGGCTGATTTTCCGTATCCGATAGTTATCGTTCAGCATATGCCTGCCGGATTTACAAAATCATTGGCGCAGAGGTTGGATGAGATGAGTCCGATACGAGTGAAGGAAGCTGAGGACGGAGAGGAGCTAAAGGCAGGAAACGTTTATATAGCTATGGGGGGAAAGCAGTGTGAGCTCGTGTGCAAGCCGGGCGGAGCATATGTTTTTTCCGAAAACGACAAACCTCCACGAGGAGGGCTCAGACCATGTGCTGATATTTTTTTCGAGTCATTGGTCGACGCTTCATTCGAGGAGATCATCTGCGGTGTCCTTACAGGAATGGGAGCCGACGGATGCAGCGGTATATCCCTTATACGCAATACATTCAACGTGAAATGTGTGGCGCAGAATGAAGATACCTGTGTTGTATACGGGATGCCGAGATCAGTAGTTGAGGCAGGTGTCGCTGACAAAGTCGTACCGCTTGATGGTGTGACTGCGATGCTTATCAAAGAAGCAGGAGTATAATAAGCAGGGTTGCCTGCAGAAAAGAGGTAGATATGGATACGAGTCAATACTTGGATTTGTTCATCGATGAGACCAAGGAGCATCTTCAGAGTCTGAACGAGCATGTGCTCGCACTCGAGAAGGATCCGGATGATGCGGATACGGTCAATGAGATCTTCCGTGCGGCTCATACCCTCAAGGGTATGGCGGGCACCATGGGATTCACCCGTATGCAGCGTCTGACCCACGATCTCGAGAACGTATTCTCTGAGATCCGTAATGGAAGCATGAAGGCCAGCTCGAAACTGGTTGACATCCTTTTCCGTGGACTGGATGCTTTGGAGGGTTACCTTTCTGTTATCTCTTCGGAGGGCAATGAAGGAACTGAGGACAATGAGGACATCATCAATGATCTGAACGCATTTCTCAGCGGAGAAGGCGGCGGTGACGATGCTCCGGCAGAAGAAGCTCCGGCTGCAGCACCTGCAGAAGCAGCAGCTCCGGCAGCAGAGGAGGCTCCGGCAGCAGCCCCGGCCGAGGGTGGTGATCCTGAGAAGGAGAGATTCCGCACGATTCGTGTAAACGAGTCCGAGGTAAACGCCATGAACAATGCTAAACAGGAAGGAAAGCAGGTTTATGGTATTACGGTATTCCTCCAGGATACATGTGTGCTTAAGTCTGCACGTGCATTCCTCGTGTTTAAGTCTGTGGATGAAAAGGGCGAGCTCGTTAAGAGCGTTCCTACTACTGAGCAGATCGAGGATGAAGAGTTCGAGTTTGATTTCAGTTGGATCCTTGTGACCGGTGAGTCCAAGGAGGATATAAAAAATATGATAATGAACGTATCTGAGGTGGGAGAGGTTTATATCGATGATTTCCCGATCCCGGCATCAGCTACAGAGAACGAGGACGGAGAGCCTATCGATATCGGAACAGCAGCACCTGCGGCCGGTGCACCGGCTGCTGCAGCACCCCAGGCGGGAGATGCAGCTCCTGCTGCCGCAGCGAAGTCTGCATCTGCAGCTGCTACTTCGGAAGAAAAGAAAAAAGCTTCCGGCGGTGGCGGTGCAAAGGCAAAGGTTGGAAGCCGTTCGGTTCGTGTGGATATCGACAAGCTGGATGAGTTGATGAACCTCGTATCCGAGCTTATCATCGCAAAGAACGGACTTGTTGCCGCATCAAGCAACGGTGAAGCTGTTGCCAATGATAATCAGGCGTTCAATGACCAGATAGAATACCTCGAGCGTATCACTACGAACCTGCATGAGTCAGTCATGAAGGTCCGCATGGTGCCGATCGAGAGTGTAGTAAACAGATTCCCGCGTATGATCCGCGATCTTTCCCGCAAGCTGGGTAAGAAGATGGAGTTGTATATGACTGGTGAGGAGACCGAGCTCGATCGTACCGTTATCGATGAGATCGGAGATCCTTTGATGCACTTGTTGCGTAACTCTGCTGACCATGGTCTGGAGAGCAACGAGGAGCGTGTTAAACTTGGTAAGGACGAGGTTGGTTCTATCTTCCTCGATGCTTATCAGGATGGTAACAACGTAGTCATCGAAGTAAGAGACGATGGTGGCGGTATCAATATCGATAAGGTTCGTGCCAAGGCTCTGGAGAAGGGTAATATCACGGAGAAGCAGGCAGAGACCATGACAGACAAAGATTTCATCGATCTTTTGTTCCAGCCGAGTTTCTCGACAGCGGACAAGATCACGGATGTATCCGGTCGTGGTGTTGGTCTCGATGTCGTACGTACCAAGATCGAAGCTCTCGGCGGAAGCATCAGTGCAAAGAGCGTACAGGGAGAGGGTTCAACATTCTCTATCCAGCTGCCTTTGACACTGGCTATCATCCAGGCTCTGATGGTAGAGGTAATGAACGAGAAATATGCGATCCCGCTTTCAAATATCCAGGGTATCGAGGATATTCCGAAAAACGAGATCCGCTTTGTACAGAACAAAGAGGTTATCAATCTGCGCGGAAGTGTTATTCCGATCATCCGCTCTCACGAGATTCTCGAGCTCGAGGAGTTGGAAGAGCAGCCTGAGAACTATGTTGTGGTTATCATGCAGAAGGGCGATCAGCGTGTAGGTATGATAGTTGATAACCTGATCGGTCAGCAGGAGACAGTCATCAAGTCTCTCGGCAGACATATCACAAATGAGAAGCTGTTTAGTGGTGCAACGATCCTTGGCGATGGCGAGGTAGCACTCATCTTTGATACGAATACGTTGATTTAAGGAGAGCGCTCCGTCGCAGGAGCTCCGGAATGGAGGAAATTATGGAAGATAAGGTAGATCAGATCCTGGATATCCAGGAGGAGATAGTACAGTACATCGTCGTTAAACTCGGCGGTGAGCAGTACGGTATCGATATCGCTTTTGTCGATAATATCGTGCGAATGCAGCAGATCACAAGAGTTCCAAAATCTCAGGAGTATTATGTAGGCGTTATCAACCTTCGTGGTGAGGTTGTGCCGATCATGAGCCTCAGAAGGAGATTTGATCTTGAGGATATCGACTATACTCATATGACACGTATCATCATTGTTCGCATGGAGGATCAGTCTCGCGTCGGATTCATCGTTGACGAGGTTAGAGAGGTTGTAGACATCGAGGTGGACACTATTGAAGTACCGAACTTCAAACTGGATGATAAGAAAGCTGCATATCTTGCAGGTATCGGGAAGAAAGGCGAGAGCCTGATTTCACTTCTTGACATCCAGGCCGTCGTAGAGGAAAAGAAGAAAGCGTGAGTTTTTTATGAGTGATCTTGTCCGGGTCGGCATGGCAGACTATAAGCTCTGCCAGCCGCCCCAGAAAATATCAACCCTTGGGCTGGGTTCCTGCCTGGGGGTTGTGTTGTACGATGAGAGTTCCAAAATCTGTGGCATGGCTCACGTGATGTTGCCCGATAGTTCACATATCCCATCTCAGCAGCATAACAGATTCAAATTTATGGATACGTGCCTGAAGGATATGTATGATGAGCTGACTGAGAAGAAGGGTATCTCACCACGCAGGCTAAAGGCAAAGATCGCCGGTGGAGCGAAGATGTTTGCAAAACGATCGCAAAACTCCATGTTGAACGTCGGTGATCAGAATGTCGCCATGGCAAAAAAAATGCTGGCCGAATGGAGGATCCCGATAACCGGAGAGGACACGGGTGCGTCGAATGGCCGAACTATCACCTTTGACCCTGATAGCTGCAAGCTTCATATCAAGACGGTCGGAGTAGGAGAGTCGTACATATGAAATATCGGTTTATCCCTGCGTTTATTATGCTGCTGGCCGGCTTGATAACATGTATTTTGGGACTAGTACAAAAATGGCCGGTTCAGACCAATCTGATCGCATTGGCTATAGTACTGGTCGTATTTTATGTAGTAGGGCAGATAGCAGGTCAGATAGTCGGAAGAGTTCAATCTGAACGCAAGGCGATGGAGGAACTCGAGAAAAAACGTAAAGAAGCTGAAGAAGCAAGATTAAAAGCTGAAGAAGAGGAGCGCGAAAGACTGGAGCGTGAAGAAAAGATCGCTCAGGAGTCTGAGAGAAGGCGCGCGATCGCAGAAGAAAGGTATGCAAGGACTCATGGAGGGGGAGGAGCCGGCGATGAGTATGATGACGGCTTTGATGAGGATGCCTTTGATGAAAATGGAAACTATATAGGTAACTAAAACGTGAAAGGAATCGCGAGGTAGTATTTTATTATGAAGGAAGCGGAAAGACAAAAGGTCTGGGATCGTTATATACGGACAAGAGAACCTGAACTCCGTGATCAGTTGATACTTGAGTATGTGCACGTGGTCAATCTGGTTGCAGGACGAATGGGGATGTATCTTGGTTATACCGTTGAGTACGATGATCTCGTTGGATACGGGATATTCGGACTGATCGACGCCATTGATAAATTCGATATGGCAAAGAATGTAAAGTTCGAAACTTATGCCAGCCTTCGTATCCGCGGTTCCATACTTGATCATATCAGAAAAATGGATTGGGTACCGCGTACCCTTCGCCAGAAACAAAAAAGGATTGACGGTGCTGTTGCAAAACTCGAAGAGGAATTAGGCAGACCGGCAACAGATATTGAAGTCGCAGATGAGCTTGGCATCACGGTTGATGAGTACGAAGGATGGAAATCTGAGGCCGAGCTTTCGAATATGATATCGCTCGATGATTATCTCGAGCAGGGAAATGAGGGCAGGATTGACACGCTTGGTTCTAAGTTTGTGGGACCTGAGCAGGCTGTAGAGCAGGAAGAGCTGAAGCGGATGCTCGTAGAGGCGCTTCAGACGCTGACAGAAAAAGAACAAAAAGTAATTACATTCTATTACTACGAGGAACTGACATTAAAGGAGATCAGTGAGATCCTGGAGGTATCAGAGTCAAGAGTATCTCAGTTGCACACAAAAGCACTTAAAAAGATCAAGGACAAGATCGGAGATTCAGTGGATCTTTTGAACCTGTTCTGATCGAAGGCGGGGAGCATATGGGGAAAAACGCTTATTTTCAGGTGATCGAAGAAAACGAAAAAATGTTTCTTAAGGTCTATGAGGCCGAGGATGACGGAGAGATGTTTCAGGTTGACGATGTTATTCGCTACCTTGATACCATCTCTTTTCCTGAATATGATGCTGCAAAAATCTCGTCATATCTTGACAGAGGTGTATTCGGTGAGCCCTTCCCGCTTTGGCCGGAACCTATCATTCCGGTAGGTGGCAAATGCATTGTAACTGTGGCGCCTGATGCCATGAAGGCTATTGCAAGATTTTATCCTCCGTCTACCGGAGGCGAGGAGATGACTGAGAATGAGATTATCGGCGATCTCAGGCTCGCCGGAGTCAAGTTCGGAGTCAGAAGAAAAGCGATAGATCATTTTTTGCAGAATCATGAATACTGCAGAGATTATCTCGTGGCGGTAGCGACTAAGCCGAGACAGGGGCATGATGCTAAGGTTACTTATCATTTTGATATAAATCAGACAGTAAGACCTAAAATGAACGAGGACGGAAGTGTCGACTTCCATCAGCTCGGAAATATAAAACCTGTCGAGGCAGGACAGAAACTGGCGACGCTCACTCCGGTTGATTTTGGAAAAGCGGGAATGAGCGTTATAGGTAAGCCGCTGAAGCCGAAGACGGTCAGGAACAAAGCATTACGCTTCGGACGAAACATAAGAATATCTGAAGACAGATGCAAGATATATTCGGAGGTTTCGGGACACGTAACACTGGTTGAGGACATGGTCATGGTGTCTGACATCTATCAGGTGCCCGCAAACGTGGATGCATCGACCGGTGATATTGAGTATAATGGTACAGTTCAGGTTACAGGTAACGTAAATACCGGTTACAAGATCAAAGCAGACGGAGACATCGTAGTAAACGGAGTAGTTGAGTGTGCTGAGCTTTATGCCGGTGGTAACATCGTCCTGAAAAGAGGGATGCAGGGCGGCGAAAAAGGAGTGCTTGAAGCAGGGGGAAACATAACTGCAAAGTTCATTGAGAGTGCAAATGTAAAATGCAAAGGTATGCTCAAAGCTGATGCGGTTCTTAATTCAAAGGTTGAATGCCGTGAGGATATAGAGGTTCGCGGAAAGAAGGGACTCATAAACGGAGGATCGGTTAGAACCTACGGAAACATATCGGCAACTACTATCGGTTCCGAGATGGGAAGTACTACGGAGATTGAGGTTATCTCTGACAAAGATCTGATCATCCGCGTAAATGAGCTGCATGATCGAAGCAAAGAAATAGAGGCAGAACTCAAAAAAATAGAAGAAGTCTCAACGGGTATCAAAAATGCTCTGTCACACGGAATGGAGATAACTGACGAGCAGAAAAACTTCGTAAAAAGAGCAACTAAAAATAAACCCGCACTTCAAAAAGAACTGAAAGAAAACCGTTACGAAAGAGATAATCTGATAGAGCGTATAGATAATAATAAACGTTCATGCGTAAAGGTATATGATGCGGTATATGCCGGAACGGAGTTAAGTGTAAAGGATGCAAAGAGAGTGATACATGATCCTATCTCACATTGTAGATTTGTCCGTGACGGCGCGGATGTCAAGATGACAGATCTGTGATAACATACCCGGGGGAGGGGGATATGCCATGCCATGGAATACCGTTGATATGATGACGATGGCACCGAGATCCGTAGAGGCCGGTGATTATCAGGGGAGAGAGATATCCCAGCATCAGCATGCGAACGAACAGATGGCAGCTCAGGTTCAGACAAATGTCGAGCAGAGAGCTCATCAGACTACGGAAACACAACGTTCCGAAACAGAAGAGTACGACATGGATGACGGTTCGAGCAGAGGTTCGTATAGCGGAGGAAACCGCAAAAAGAAAGAAAAGAAAAAAGATGAGGCGCCAATGGCACCGAAGTCGGACAGCATGTTCGATATAATGGTTTAATACAGCGCGAGCACGGCTCATGCTTTATTAGTTTTTAGGAGGAAGACAGCAGAATGTTAGCAGTAGAGATCGTCCTGATAGTAGTTGGGACAATATGCATCTGCGCCAGTTTTTTTGTTGCAAAAAAGAAGGGGACAAGGGCGGAGGATGATCTGGAACAGGTTCATGGAGCAGATCTGTGGACTGAAAAAGATGAAGAGGTCATTATTAAGCATATAGACGATATCCTCGAAAAGCGTGGAGTGGAGCTGGTCGAGACAACAGAGGATCAGATGAATCGCATATGCAATGAAAAGATAATGGCGATCGATGAGTTCTCAAAACCACTGATGGAAAAGATCCATACAAATCATGAAGAAGTGGTTTTCATGTATAACATGCTTGGTGAGAAGCAGAAAGAGTTAAAGACCATGATGCAGGATGATACCAACCGAAGGAAGGTTCCTACGGTTGAGCCTGTAAAGGTCACACCCGAGCAGGAGAAGCTTTCAGATCCTGTAAGTATAAGCACATCTGTATCAGCACCGAAGCCTGCACCAACACCGGAACCTGCACCGACACCGAAGCCTATCACGGCTCCTGACGCGGTACCGGAACCGAAGCCGGTCGCTGTATCGAAGCCGAATACAAGCGCGAATGCTGCAGCCGCTACCGGAGCAGACAGAGTCAGAGAGAGATCCCATACGATTCATGCTACACATGAGAAAAAGGACAGTATTCCTGAGGTATCGACCGGAACTCCGATACGCCCTGACGAGATGTTAGGAACATCACAGGGGACGGAGGTTGGTCCGCACAGGACTGTTTTTACTGCACAGCAATATGTAAAACCAAAGAGCAACCCGACGCCTGCAGTACCTCAGCAAAAGACGGCAAATATGACGATCACGCCGGTTACACCGAAGACTGCCGTGGCACAGGCTCAAGCAGCACCCGAGCCGTTTGTTATCAACACTGAAGGACAGAACATGACCGGCATCGAGAGATTGAAACCGGCACCTGTTCCGCCGCAGGCAACACAGATGAAGGCAGCAAAGGCATCAGCCGAACAGCTCAAAAGACCCACCAGAGAGTTTGTCATGTCTCACATGGAAGAGACGGCGGGTAATGGCAGAGGCGAAGCCGTAGAGGACAGGATAAGGATGCTCTATAAGCAGGGGAAATCTGTTGTTGATATTTCCAAAGAATTAAACATCGGACAGGGCGAGGTTAAGCTTATGATCGCCATGTATAAGAAAAGGAGCTAATCGTTTATGAGACGATTTTTACAGGGGCTGGGACTGGGACTTTTGGTCGCAGCCATCGTTATGGGTATAGGTACGAGAAAGGGCTCATCGAACGCCGATGAAAGCGTGGTAGAGCAGGCCAGAGAACTCGGTATGGTTTTCCCGAAGGATGTGAAGACGGATGATACGGCCGACTTTGAACAGAGTCTGCCACCGGAGCCTACCGAAGCGAGCGAGGCTGCGAGCGGAGCCGGAGCTAAAGGCGCCGGAGTGGGAGGCGACACTGAAGATACCGTTGCTGAAACCACGGATGATTCAACAGAGGTAACTCCGGAACCGAGTGAGAGTCCGAAGCCGACCAAAAAGCCCAAAAAGAATAAAGATAAAAAAGCCGAGGAGTCATTGCCGCCGGCTGAGGGACCGAACTCGACGCCGAGAACGCACAAGATTCTTGAACCCGGAACGGTCGTAAACTTCACCGTCAGAGACGGTCTGGTATCAAGCTCCATAGCCAGAGAGATGTATGAGCAGGGTATCATAGATGACATGTGGGAGTTTGATCATTATATCACGAGAAACAACCTCGGAAGAAGCATTATAAATGGAACCTACGAGCTTAAGGTAGGCGATTCGTATGCGAATATAGCACGGATCATTACACATGGGTAAAGTGCTTGGTATTTTTCTTGAAAAAATGCTTGCATTTATCATGCAATCGTGGTAAAATGGCGATTGTTACGTAAACACATCGGCGGATTCCCGATGAGGGTCCGGATTTCCGGTTCATCAGGAGTGTGAAGTCGGTGGAAGATGGGAGAGATCCCTAAAAACCAAAGGAGGGCCTAAAAATGGGCGTAATTTCAATGAAACAGTTGCTGGAGGCCGGCGTACATTTCGGTCACCAGACCAGACGTTGGAACCCTAAAATGTCGGAGTACATCTACACCGAGCGTAACGGGATCCACATCATCGATCTTCAGAAGTCAGTAGGTAAGGTTGATGAGGCTTACAACGTGATCAAAGACGTTGTGGCAAATGGCGGAAAAGTTCTTTTCGTCGGAACAAAGAAGCAGGCACAGGACACCGTGGCACAGGAAGCAGAGCGTTGCGGTATGTACTATGTCAATGAGAGATGGCTCGGCGGTATGCTGACCAACTTCAAGACCATCAAGACCCGTATCCGTCGTCTGAAGGATATCGAGAGAATGAGCGAGGATGGTACATTTGACGTACTTCCTAAGAAAGAGGTTATCAAGCTTCGCAAAGAGTGGGATAAGCTTGAGAAAAACCTTGGTGGTATCAAGGATATGAAAGATCTCCCTGAGGTTATTTTTGTAGTAGATCCGAAGAAAGAGCATATCTGTATCGAAGAGGCTCATATTCTTCATATTCCGCTTGTAGGTATCGTTGATACCAACTGTGATCCGGAAGAGCTTGATTATGTTATTCCGGGTAACGATGATGCTATCCGCGCTGTAAAGCTTATTGTTTCTACAATGGCTGATGCCGTTATCGAGGCAAATCAGGGCGAGACAATGAGCGATGCAGGAAATGAGACAGTTTCTGAGGAGACAGAAGTAGATGAATAAGATAGTGAGGAAAGTGTGAAAAATCGCGTTGATACGACGATTTTTCGCACGGCACTTTGTGACGGAGCGTCACAAAGCGCCAGTGATGGCAGTCGAAAACCTGAAGTTTTCGACGCCACTCTGTCGCTACGCTCCAGATAGGAGGATTTAAAATGGCTATCACAGCAGCAATGGTAAAAGAATTGCGTGAGATGACCGGTGCCGGAATGAGCGATTGTAAAAAGGCACTGACAAATACAGACGGCGATATGGACAAGGCCGTTGACTGGTTGAAGGAGAACGGACTTGCAAAGGCTGAAAAGAAAGCAGGCCGTATCGCAGCAGAGGGTATCGTTTGCGTAGACGTGAGCGATGATGCAAAGATCGCTTCGATCGTTGAGGTTAATTCCGAGACGGATTTCGTTGCAAAGAATGAGAAGTTCCAGAATTATGTAGCTACAGTTGCCAAGCAGGCAAGAGATACATCTGCAGCAGATATCACAGCATTCATGGCTGAGCCGTGGATCGAGGACAGCTCGGTTACCGTAGAGGAAAACTTAAAGAGCATGATCGCAACGATAGGTGAGAACATGAATATCCGTCGTTTCGAGAAGGTTACTGAGCCGGACGGAGTTATCGTTCCTTATATCCACGCAGGTGGAAAGATCGGAGTTTTGGTTAAGGCTAAGACTTCACTTGGTGCTGATCAGGTTACAGAGTGCCTGAAGAACGTAGCAATGCAGGTTGCAGCTATGAGCCCGCAGTTCCTCACACCGAACGATATCTCAGATGAGTACAAGGCTAAGGAGCTTGAGACATTGAAGGCTCAGGCTAAAAATGATCCGAAGAATGCATCGAAGCCGGACGACATCATCGAGAAGATGGTTACGGGACGTCTTAATAAAGAGCTCAAAGAGGTTTGCCTCAGCGAGCAGGTATATGTAAAGGCTGAGAACAAGGAGAGCGTTGGCCAGTATGTGGCTTCAGTTTCCAAGGAGCTTGGATCTGATATCACACTTACAGGCTTCGTTCGTTTTGAGACAGGCGAGGGCCTCGAGAAAAAAGAAGAGGATTTCGCTGCAGAGGTTGCTGCTCAGCTCGGATAATCTTCATGAATATACATAGAACGGGGGACGAGCGCACTTGTCCTCCGTTGTTTCATTTTTTAAAAAGTTCTTTGCAATTTCAGTTATTTATGATATAATATGAAAGTCGGATCGCGTTAAGGAGGAAACAAGTGACAGGCGATACTTTGGGAAAGGTCAGTGAGGACTACAGGAAAAAGCGTGTACGTCGCATAAAAAGGTTCATCATATTCTTTATCCTGCTCTTATTGTTGGCGCCTTCCTGCTTCTGTGTATGGATGTATTTCAAGATCGATACATTGGAGGAGCGTATAGATTCCCTGGTGATGCCTGAGACTGTTCAGACTGCAACTGCGGTGAGTGGAGCTGCGACAGCTTCTGATGATGCCGCGAGCGGGTCTGCCGTTTCCGAAGAGGCAGTGACGGTAGAGAAGCCCGGTAAGGGAAAGATGGTTTATCTTACTTTTGATGACGGGCCGGGACCCAATACCGAAAAGATTCTCGATATTTTGAAAAAATATGATGTCAAGGCGACATTTTTCGTAACAGGCAAGGCAGACGATTTTTCAAAGCAGATGTACAAGCGTATAGTTGATGAGGGACATACGCTTGGGATGCATTCCTACTCGCACGTGTATGATGAGATATATGCTTCCGAAAAAGCGTTTAGCCAGGATTTGGATAAGTTGTATGAGTTTTTGCACGAGGTGACCGGAGAGTATTCGAAGTATTACAGATTCCCCGGAGGGAGCAGCGTGCAGGACACCAAGGTTCCGATAAAGAAGTTGATAAAAATACTTGACGAGAAGAAGATATCTTATCTCGATTGGAACGTATTGAGCCCTGATATAAGAGATGCGAATGTTTCAAAGAAGGAGCTTATCAAGGAGCTCAGAGAAGAAGTAAAGAAATACGACACATCAGTAGTCGTTTTCTATGATACTCAGACGCAGCCCATGACCATAAAGGCTTTGCCTTCCGTCATAAAAGCGCTGAAAAAGGATGAGTACGAAATCCTGCCGGTCGATGAGGACACAGCACCGATACGGCATAATCAATAAGAATGGGAGGAGACCTATGAGCTTTTTTAAGGACTTAAAGGAGGACATCGCTCAGTCAGTGGATGAGCTGACAGAGACCTTTGCCGAAGAAGAAAAGGCGAGTGATGTGACTGACGTGACAGTTGAGGATTTTCCTGATGATGTTCAGATGCCGGATGTTGACGGTATCGAAGAGCCTGCCATGATGTTTACAAAGCCGGCAGAGGACCTTGATATTCCGTCACTTGACACCGAACCGGTGATGACCGCTGACGAGGAAGAGGATTCTTTGGAGAAGGCTTTGGCATATGCGGCCGAGGTGACAGGTGCAGGAGATATCCCGCAGGTTACTGAGGAGATAGATGAGCCGGTTATACCGGAGAGTATTGCTGAGCCTGAACCGATACCGGAGCCTGCAAGTGCAGCACCGGAACCGCAGATCGAAATGCCGGTAGTAAGTGAACCTGAACCGGAACCTGAGATGCCGGTTATGGATACACCGGAGCCGGAGCCGGTTATGGAGCAGACAATGAGCACACCTGTTATGGAGGAAGGTAGTATGACTATGAATACTGAGAGTGTAGAAGATATAGATGTTTCAACAGATGAAGTTACTGTTATTACCAAAGGTACCACGATCAACGGTGGTATCAAGAGTGATACTTCCCTTGTTGTAAAGGGTACTATCGAAGGTGATGTAGACTGTGCCGGCAAGCTGACTATCACAGGTCGCGTTGCAGGTAACACAAATGCATCCGAGATTTATGTTAACACACCGCGTCTTGAAGGTGACCTTAATTCAAAGGGTATCGTTAAGATCGATGTTGGTACCGTTGTTATCGGTGGCATCAGTTCAACGAGCGTTGTTGTAGCCGGTGCAGTAAAGGGAAATATCGAGGTTAACGGACCGGTTATTATCGATTCAACAGCAGTTGTAAAGGGTGATATCAAGGCGAAGTCAATCCAGATCAACTCAGGTGCAGTTATCGACGGACACTGCTCACTTCAGTTCGCAGATGTAGATCTGGATACATTCTTTGAGTGAAAAGCGTGAGCATGTACATGGTATGTGTTCAGCGGATGCTCGCATCCGAATGAACACATACATGTACATGTGAACCTAACAGACAACGAGGATTTCGAAGAAATCCGAGTCCGTCTGGTAGGCTCACGCGTTAAGTTGTAGGAGGTATTTATGCCTAAGTATAAGAGGGTACTGCTTAAGCTCAGTGGTGAGGCACTGGCCGGAGAGAAGGGTACGGGTCTCGATGAGACTACTGCCAGACCGGTCGCCGAGCAGATCAAGAAGCTTGTTGATGACGGCGTAGAGGTAGCTATCGTTATCGGTGGTGGCAATTTCTGGCGCGGAAGATCATCTGACGCGATCGAGCGTACAAAGGCTGATCAGATCGGAATGCTTGCCACTGTTATGAACTGCATTTATATGTCGGAGATATGCAGATCGACAGGTCTTAAGACAGCAGTTTTGACTCCGTTTGAGTGTGGTTCGTTTACCAAGCTTTTTTCTAAAGACAGGGTAAACAAGTACCTTCGTAAAAATATGGTCGTGTTCCTCGCAGGAGGGACAGGTCATCCGTTCTTCTCGACAGATACCGCTACAGCGCTTCGTGCTATTGAGATTGATGCGGATATTATCCTGGCAGCGAAGTCAATAGACGGCGTGTATGATGATGATCCGCACAAGAATCCAAATGCAAAGAGATACGATGTCATGGAGATGAAGGAGATCGTTGACAAGCAGTTGGGAGTTGTCGATCTGGCAGCTGCGGTTCTGTGTATGGAGAATCACATGCCGATGTATGTGTTCAGTCTTAACGAGGAGAACTCAATATTAAAGACTGTAGCCGGAGAGACAACAGGAACCATTATTAAAGCAGATTAGTACAGCGAACTCTAAACAGATAATACCGGGGTGAGAGATAATCCGTAAAGGATACCGGATATCATTCCGGATGAAAGGAAGGACATCATGAGTTTTGATATCAGTGCTTATGAGAGCAAGATGGAGAAATCTGTCGCAAATATGCGCGAGGACTATATCACTATCAGAGCCGGCCGTGCAAATCCGCACGTGCTTGACAAGGTAGAGGTTGATTACTATGGAACGCCGACATCGATTCAGGGTGTTGCAAATATCTCAGTGCCTGAGGCGAGAGTTATTCAGATCGCACCGTGGGACGCTTCACTAATGAAGGATATCGAGAAGGCGATCATCGCTGCTGATATCGGACTGACTCCTGCAAATGACGGAAAGGTCATTAGACTTGTTTTCCCTGAGCTTACCGAGGACAGACGTAAGGAGCTTGCCAAGGAGGTAAAGAAAAAGGGAGAGGATACAAAGGTGGCCATCAGAAACATCCGTCGCGATGCTAACGACGCAGTGAAAAAGGCGACTAAAGCAAACGAGCTTTCAGAGGATGAGGGCAAGGATGCAGAGGCTGATATCCAGAAGCTTACCGATCGTTTCATAAAAGAAGTTGATGATGCGATCGATGCAAAGACATCAGAGGTCATGACCGTTTGATCATTAATAATTAATACAAAAGATACTCTTTCGGGAGTATCTTTTTTTTGCGAAAAGAAAACATTGTATTGACATTGCTTTACAAATGCCGTATAATGAATGTAGGTATTAAGATTGGAGGTGGAAGAGTTATGGCAACGACTAACATTAATGTACGTGTAGATACTGATCTTAAGAGGAATGCCGAGGTTTTATTCAATGACCTTGGCTTAAATCTGTCTTCTGCTATCAATATTTTTTTGAAGAGTGCAGTCAGCCATGATGGTATTCCGTTTGATGTTAAACGCTACTATCCGAATGTTGAGACACAGGCGGCGTTGTCTGAGTATGAGGAAATGAAGAAGAATCCTCGCAAGTATAAGAGGTATGATTCATTTGATGATCTGATGAATGAGGTGATAGAAGATGCTTAAGATTGTCCCTTCGAATCGGTTCAAGAAGGATCTGAAGCTCGCCAATAAACGTGGGTTGGATATCACCAGGATAAAAGCGGTTGTTGATATGCTGGCTGAAGGTCAGGTGCTTGATGAAAAATACAGGGATCATGAATTGGTTGGAGATTATAAAGGATTTCGTGAATGTCACATTGAACCTGATTGGCTTTTGGTATATAGAATTGATGGTGATGAGCTCGAACTATTTTTGTTCAGAACCGGAACGCACTCGGATTTGTTTTGAATAATTAGTGACTATAATATTGACTTTTGGGATCGGAGAAGAGTAGGACACCGTGGCAGGTATCCTGCTCTCGTTTTTTACATAAAAACTTCCTTTCGGAGCGGTAAATATCCTGATTTTGGGACACGTATCTGTGGTAGAATAAAGGTGTCAGGAGGAGGAGAGAACCTTTCCCTCGGTTTTTATTGAAAAGTCGCTTCAGATGGGGTATAATAGCAGGTGGTGAGTTGTTCGACACGATTGAGTATAAGATCACGAATAAGAAGAAAAAAGGCGGTGTTCAAGATACGGGGCACCAAGAAGCAGTTTAAAAAGATCAAGAAGCTGATCAAGGCATCGAAGAACCTGCCGAAGGGAGTTAAGTTTAAGAGGGTGAAGTGATGGAAAGAGGGATAAAAATATATGGGTAAATTGGAATTTAAGTATGTTCGAATTCAGGGAAAAGAGTTGGCAAGAAATACGATGCATGCCAAAGGGATTTTTAGTATGTGCTGGCAATTGGTACAGGATGACGTGATGGAACAGGAGGACGCCGATCTTTTTAAGGAGATTGATGGATGGTTTGCGGAGAACCTTCCGTGGCCGCCACAGTGCAAGAACCAGGAACCGGTTGTATGTTGGTTTAAGACAGAAAACTCAGATGAGATGTTGAAGATGATTCGACCGGCGCTGTGGCTCTTGGAAAAGTATAATCACCCGTATTATTTGGTTTATACAAATTCTCCGGGTGAGATCGTATATGAAGATCAATATCAGATTGCAGCTATGTCGGATGGAATACTGCAGATTGATGAGATTCAGCAATCATGGTCGCCGGAATAGTTTGATATAGAGCCATATTCAAACTACAAAGACCTAAGAACACTTGCGCAGACAGGGATTATATGGTAGAATATTTTGCGTAGTTATTACATGTGTAACGGAGATAATTATAAATGGATAATAACGATGAAATAAAGGTTCCCAGGCATATCGCCATCATACTTGACGGTAACGGACGCTGGGCTAAAAAAAGGCACCTGCCCAGAAAAGCGGGACATGCTGAAGGCGCGAGAAATGTTGAGCGTATATGCCGTGCCGCGAAGGATCTCGGCGTGGAGTACATAACGATGTATGCTTTTTCCACTGAGAATTGGAAACGTCCTCAGGAGGAAGTGGATGCACTTATGGATCTGCTGGAATCTGAGCTTCGTTCATCCATAAAAAGATCCATGAAGAACAATCTGCGCATGAGAGTTATCGGTGACAAAAGCGTGCTTTCAGAGTCGTTTCAGCAGGCAATACAGGAACTCGAGGAGACCACTGCTGGTAATACCGGACTTGATGTATCGATTGCTCTTAACTACGGAAGCAGGGACGAGATCGTTCGTATGGTAAAGGCTGTGGCAAAGGATGTGGCAGAAGGTGTTCTTTCATGTGATGATATCACTGAGGACCATGTATCACAGAGACTTGATACGCACATGGTACCTGACCCGGAGTTACTTATAAGGACGGGAGGAGAGCAGAGGCTGTCAAACTATCTTTTGTGGCAGCTTGCTTATGCGGAGTTTTATTTTACTGATGTAACATGGCCTGACTTTGATAAAAAGGAATTACAGAAGGCAATAGATTACTTTAACCATGTAGACCGCCGTTTCGGGGGCCTGACAGAAGGATAACAGGTGTCCGCGAAGCGGATGGGTGAGATGCATTTCAGATGAGGTGACTTATGTTTATAACCAGATTGATCAGTGGAATAGTGATGCTTGCAGGGCTTGTTGCGCTGTTTGTATTTGGAGACCCTTACGCGACTATTGCATTTGGACTGTTATCACTCATAGCTGATTACGAGTTGATGCGAGTTTTTAAACATGAAAAAGATGAGCTTGGAATAGTTACGATGATCTCGGTCGTTGTCTACTATGTACTTGTTTTCTTCGGTGAGGAGGGCTATACCGTGCAGCTCATCGCAACTACCATGGTTATCCTTCTTATCGTCTATGTTATCAGATACCCGAAGATAAGAATAGAAGCAGTGAGTCAGTGTTTCTTTGCAGTCGTGTATGCAGGTATACTGATGTCACATATCGTGTTTACGAGAAATCTTCCACAGGGAGCATGGCTGGTATGGCTTATCGTGATGGGATCATGGGGAGCTGATACATGCGCGTACTGTGCGGGCAAGCTTTTCGGTAAGCATCATTTTTCAGAGCTTAGTCCGAAAAAAACAATAGAGGGTTGTGTAGGCGGAGTGCTCGGTGCAGGATTGATCGCGTTCGGCTATTCATTTTTCGTGCCCGATATGATATGGTTCCCAATATCACCGACTATAGTCTTCCCTGTTGTAGTGATGATCAGTGCGGTCGTTTCCATCTTTGGAGATCTGGCTGCATCAGCAATAAAAAGAAACTATGATATTAAGGACTACGGGCATCTGATTCCGGGTCATGGCGGAGTTTTGGATCGCTTTGACAGTGTGATATTTGTGGCTCCGTTTGTTTACTATTTGTTACTGTTGTCGACTTTGCTTGATCTGAAAGGATGAATACTATGAAAAGTATAACAATCCTCGGTTCGACCGGGTCGATAGGTACACAAACGCTGGATGTGATCCGTCATTATCCGGAGGATTTTTCCGTATATGCACTCGTGGCCGGGACAAATACAGAGCTTTTGGCAGAGCAGATCGGTGAGTTTTCTCCGAAGCTTGTTGTGATGAAGGACGAGGAGCATGCGGATAAGCTTGGTATGCTGATAGAAAAGCTGGGTATATCCGATAAGCCCGAGATCATTTACGGGATGGACGGATATCTGAGTGCGGTAACGGCTACCGAGATTGATATAGTTGTGGCTGCCATGGTCGGGATGATAGGCTTGAGACCAGTGCTTGCGGCTATTGACGGCGGAAAGGACATCGCGCTCGCAAACAAGGAAACACTTGTGTGTGCCGGACACCTTATCATGAAAAAGGCTAGAGAGCGTAAGGTTAGGATACTTCCCGTTGATTCTGAACACTCGGCGATATTCCAGTGCTTACAGGGCCTGAAAAATGGCCCCTTTGAGGATGGTGTGCCTGTATCACATGATGATAACCAGGTCGAGACTATTTTTCTGACGGCGTCGGGTGGTCCGTTCAGAAAGTCAACCCGCGAGGAGCTAAAGAGTGTTACTGTCGAACAGGCGCTGGCTCATCCGAACTGGTCGATGGGAGCGAAGATAACTACTGATTCTGCGACGATGATAAACAAGGGATTGGAGATCATCGAGGCGAAGTGGCTTTTTGATGTGCCGGTTGAAAATGTGCATGTGCTCGTGCAGCCAAAGAGTATTATTCATTCCATGGTAGGGTTTTCTGACGGAGCGGTGCTCGCACAGCTCGGAAGTCCTGATATGAGAGTGCCGATACAGTATGCTCTTATGTATCCGGAGAGGAGATATCTGGATGATGAGAGGCTTGATTTCGAAGCCTTGGCTACCATCGAGTTTGAGAAGCCGAATACGGATGTACTTCGAGGAATACCTCTTGCGACAGAGAGTGCGCGCATCGGAGGCACGATGACCACGGTCATGAACGCAGCAAATGAGTATGCGGTCGCAAAGTTCCTTGATAAGAAGATTCCGTTTTTGGAGATATATGAGATGATAGAGTATGCGATGGAGAGACATACGGTGATCGCTGAGCCTTCGCTTGAGCAGATACTTGATGCGGAGAGGTGGGTTTACAGAACACTTGATGAAAAATAGCATATAAGATGGTAACAAAAAAGCCTTGCGAAAGCAGGGCTTTTTTGATATAATGTGGTTACGTGGGCGCAGATGCACAAGGTTTTGCGTTTTTGCGTCTTTCTGAAGGGTGAGAAGAAAAGGAGAAATAGAGTAAAATGAGTATTGGATCAATAGTTGTTGCGGTGCTGGTGTTCTCCGTGATCATAATATTTCACGAGTTCGGACATTTTATCGTAGCAAAGGCAAATCATGTAGGAGTGATCGAGTTTTCTCTCGGTATGGGGCCGAGGATCATATCACTTGCGAATGACGGCACGAAGCGAAAGGTATTGTTTTTCAAGAGCAATGCGTTTTTCGAGGAGCATCCTGAGTTCGATGATCGTACGGTTTACTCATGGAAGATACTTCCGTTCGGTGGATCATGTATGATGCTCGGCGAGGAGGAGGATGTCGATGATGAGCATTCCTTCTCAAGGAAGTCTGTATGGGCGCGTATGGCGATCATCTTTGCCGGGCCATTTTTTAACTTTATTCTGGCGTTTGTTTTAGCGCTTATCTTGATCGCAAGTATCGGTCATGATCCGGCGGTTGTGACAAAGCTTGATTCGGATGGTGCTGCTGCTGAGGCCGGGATCAAAGAAGGCGACATTATAAAAAAGGTTGGCGACGAGAACATCGTTGTTAACAGAGAACTTAGCTATTATACGCTTTTTAACAAGCTCGACGGATCCAAGGTGAGGATTGAGGTGGAGCGCGATGGCAAGGAGATGGCATTTGATGTTGCGCCGAAGCTGACAAAGGATGCACAGGGCAATGAAAAGTATATTTTCGGATACTATCATTCAGCACCGAGGGAGAAGGGTGGAGTTCTTTCCACCCTGGGATACTCTCTTTATGAGGTGAAGTTCTGGATAGATACCACCCTAAAGAGTCTGGGGCTGATGGTCACAGGACAGGTGAGCATGGATCAGGTTTCCGGACCTGTGGGTATCGTTAAGCAGGTGGGAGATGTCATAGAGGAGAGCAAGCCTGAG
>CAMVOY010000042.1 GCA_947169235.1 uncultured Lachnospiraceae bacterium
CCGATATATCCTTTTTCTTTGTCAATCTTAAGTGCCTGTAAAATCTGTTCCGCCTGCTCCTCGCCTACCAGATTGCCTATTACAAGGCGAACCGTATCATAAACATCCTCTCCAGGGTGTAAACTCAACGACAAACCTTCTATCTTTTTTCCCGCCTTATTTGTTCCGATAGTAACTATGCTTGGATTATCCTTACTTTCTCCCTCCTGTAAAAAATCGATATCTTCATATAACCCATCTTTATTAATGGGGTTGTCATTCGTTCGCCGTCCCTGAACATCCGGCAGAGAATCCTCCAAGACCTGCAGTAACTCATACGGGTCACTGTGTGCGACAAGCGACTTGGAACCACATCCGGTCACTGATATCACAAACATCATCGCCAGAACGATTGCTATCATCCTTCTCATCATTTTTAATTTCATCTCCTCATTCGTAGCCATTCAAACCACGATTTACCTATGGCGCAAGATACGCACTCTGTTCGACATCGTGCTTGTTTTACGCCTGATACAATTGCTCTACACTCACACATTTTCCTTTTTCAGTTTCAATGCAAAAGCGCAACCCACCATAAGCCGGCCCTCCGGGTCTCGTCGCTGTTGAGTGCTCAGGATCTTCGGGATCATAAATACCATAGCTCGGCTCTCCGGGATTGTTATGCTTCTTTATATATTCACGGAATCGTTTCTCCGAAACCTTTGTTGCCTTTTGATGACCTTCTTTATCTTTCTTTCCATCAAAAATCTTGAACACCGTTTTAGGGTTTATTTTTACATAAACCTCAGTAGACCCAAATCCACAAACATTTCCCATAGCTACATTATAACGGTAAACCTCATAAGTTGAAGCGGAATAATGACCGATCAGCAGATCACCTTCAATTCTATCAAGACAGATATCCGCCAAACAACTGTAATCATCCTTTGTAAGTTCATCCTTCTTATCTATTTGTGGCGTATACTCATCCGTAAAAATGTATCGGGGCTGAACCGGATCCGGAAACTCCTCTGTCGGCGCAAGCTCTTTCGATTCATAGTATCCGACGCACATAAGATTGCCATCCATGTGAACAAGATTCGTATATACCTTTTCCCCTTTAGGATCCATATACCACGCCACATCTGTAGTATCTTCTTTGAACCAATCACCATAACTATTAAAGAAATCCGTCGTTTTCCAACGATCTTCTTTATATTCAAGTTTCTCCAATTTATTATTATCTACATCAAATTGATACTGCAATTCATAATATTCACAATCAAGATATACATACTTTCCATCATTGGATGCATGTACCGATGTATACATATCCCCCTGTGTGCAATCACACTTAAGCGCAACCCGGTCTAAAGAGCGGATGATTTTGTGTTCGTTTTTGTCATATACAAATACACCCTTCCAACAGGAAACAATTAACCTGTTCGCATCATTGTAAATTATCTCCGGCATATCAGCACCAATCATATCCGAAGATGAAACACTAACTGAAGGAACTTCTTCCTGTAATTCCAGCTCCGAAGAGTCTTTTTTTTTCACTCACAGCTTGCCCTGAAGCTGCCTCTCCATCAGGAATATCATTTGTCTTCAGGCTCTCACCCGCTGCCTTGTCTGTCAGTGTACAAGCGCTGGTCATAATAACAACCATGATTGCTACCAGACCGAGCGCCACATACATAGCGGCAGCAGAAATAGCGCTTCCGTTCAATCTTTTCTTGACTACTTTTGCACTTTTATTATCCATCATTTTTTCTCCCTAAGATTGATATAATATCTCTCACACGATGAATCGAGCTCCATTTTATCAATACCCTGATCCATATCCACGCACATATTCTGATCTTCCACACTTACGCTTTCAGGCTTTTTGAGTGTGAAGTCCTGCCCGGTGATCTGAAGCTTGCTTCCGTACGCCGGTATGATGTCATATCCGTAGAGTGGATTATCGTAATCGCCGTAATTACAGCTCGCTTCCTTTTTCATCGTTGCGCTTATCATCACTGATTTACCTGCCGGTATAGCGACATCAGTACAGGCATATATGATCCTCTTAACGTAGTTCGCATCGATAATTGCTTCATCTGCAAGGAAATCATATCTGACGACATTTCGGTCTATCGTAGTTTCTTTAACATACTCCGTGATCAAATCTACATAATCATCCTCACTTATTCCTTTCAAATAATAATAAGGTGCATTCCAATGTGCGCCATTTACCAGCTTTTTTAAAGTGTCTCTAAGCGTACTTTTATAACTGGTGAGCTTACCTCCGGCATTCTCTATTTCTGTCTCGCACCCTCCGTCAGTATAAGCCTTTATCTCCGGATTTTCAATATCTCCATTTATCACCATGAGATATGATGATTTTGCCCCTCCATTCTCGTTGATAAATACTGAATGAGTCTCTCTTCCGTCATCACTTATTCCTCCTCCGTTATAATTCCATGCAATCACTTTTGCTCCTTTGGTAGGCTTATAAGAGATCTCAAGTGTTGCAGCTTCTAATTTATCGTCATCACAATACATATCGCTGAGTTCATATATTTTAACGGACATATCTCCGTCGTATATCGCATCAAATGTTTTATCCTGATAACCCTCGTCCAAAAGAGTGCGATAGTCACTCCAATCAGTTATATCATGGATATTAATGCTTTTCCCATCGGATCCATCTGTTATCACATTCCCCTCGAGATCCTCAAATAAATTGGGACTCGGCCCGGCCTTCAGTCGTATATCCGTATCTCTTCCATCTACACTTATCCTTGGCACAAGATCAACGCTGTCTCCCACCTTGTCTCCCGCCTTCAACTCGCTTATAAACGGATATGCGAAAGATACTCTTTTTTCCTTGTCAGAAGTGTTTGTGATCACATAGTTGTCCATCACATCACCATACTGGGACGTAGCCTCTCCATCTACCTCAGCAAACGATAGTTCCGTCGACCTGGTCGCTGTGATATCCTCGTCCTTTTCAATCATTGTAAGTGGCAATATAGGCCCTGAGTATTTAGAGAACGAGCCATCGCCAGCTGATGATGAATCATCATCATTCAGCGATGCTTCCACCTTATATTTACCTTTGAATCCGGCTCTTCTCAATATCTTTTTCTGCTTCTTTTTATATTTTTTAGATACTATTGCAGTCGCAGATTTTGACACTCCTTTAAAGGCATTTTTACCGATGCTCTTCAGCCATCTTGCCTCGTGCAGATCTATCGTTTTCAAAGACTTGCATCCTCTGAAAGCATCCTTACCTATCTTTTTTAAACCAAATCCATACAGCGACTCAAGTGCAGATCCTATAGTTATCTTTTTTAGTTTCTTGTCATTTTTGAAAACTCCATCCGCAATTGCAGTGATTATATAATACCGTTCGTTTAGATTTACTGCGTTGTCCAGGCGAACGGTCTTCTTTCCTTTTTTTGCTTTCATAAGCTTCACACCACCCACTGAATACTCGGGCTCAACGTACTTTGTTACCTTGTAGGTGTAACCGCCGCTCTTCTTAACTTCACCTTTTTTCAACACCGACGTACTTGTGGAGCTTTTCACATCTCCATATGAACTGCGTTTATCATCCGCCTTTGCCACATGAACCGGCATGATGCCAAGCACCATCACCACCACCAGTAAAAATGCTCCAACTCTCTTTGATCTCATCTTCATCTCGATATCCTCCTGTTTCAAATCAATTTCATAATCCCAATATCCCCGCTGCCCTTTCCGCATCTCGCAACGCAACATAGATATCATAACCGACCGGGGATGGGCCACCCATGACAGTGTGATAACCCCCGGCGCCCTGCTCCATCCGATAGCAAGGAATACCTTCCGTCTTCAGCCTCGCCAGTTTAGACTCCGCATCCACAAACGACGCGACATTACAAAGCTTGACCATCTGAAGCTCATCTTCTGTTTTATCTTTCTTTTTTCTAAACATACACAGCTCCCCTATTCTCTCAGGTCAATTTTTCCCACTTACATGCGCAGATGTTATCATATCCATGCGGATTGATCACTAAATACTCATTCAGCTTTCCATCCGAATACGTGTCTTTGACATTATCAAGACCTTCTGAACCTATTGACCAAGACGGTTTATACTCCGCCTTATTTTCGTCCACTATATCCAAAATTAACCATGTTAATATCATTTTTCCGTTTTCATCAAAAATCGGATAATAGAAAAGGTCATTGAAGTCTTTCCTTTTCTCTGCTTCCTCGCTTGAATATGCCACAAACGGACTACCAAGGTGATAACCTTCTTTAAAGTGATATGTTAACTCATTAGTCAGTTGCGTTTCGAAGCCATCCTTAATGAATCGCTGCATCTCCTCATTTACATATTTCGTGACACGCTCTGGAACGGTAACCTCTTTCACTTCTGATACTTCTTCCGCATCTGTTGTAGTGTGTGACGTATTAGCACCGCACCCATTCATCGTCACAAGCGCGCTCACGATCATCAGGATGAACGCCACGCCAAATATGACAGATACCTTCTTTTCATACGCTGTCAGTTTCATCTTCGTCTCCTCCGTTCTACGGATTTCCAACCCCTCTATATATAATAACGTTCAAAACACGAAAAAATGGACAAAAAACTTTATATTACACATGTCAGGGTGCGTACGGATCTATCCCCTGTTCCTCCATTTCTTTGAGCCACTCATCCGTCCGTCGATCCTGCTCGGTCTCGATATCCATGATAAGCGCTATCATTTACCTCTCCTACTTATAATAACAACCGAACTCACTAAATCCCTACAAAAAAATCGCGGGTGTGCCCTACACACCCACGACCCCATTATATCACAACATTGATAATATGCAAACGCTAACCGCACGAAAAGACAAAAAACTGTCACGAAAAGCAAAAAACCCTTGAGTTTTCGTGCTTTTCACGATCCCTCAAGGGTTGTAAACGTTTCTATTGAAATGTATTATTTCTTACCCTGGTTTGCTACTGCATCCATCTTTGCCTTCAGTGCTTCCTGGTCGCCAAGGTAGTAGCTCTTGATAACATTGAAGTTGTCATCGAACTCATATACAAGCGGTACTCCTGTCGGGATGTTTACCTCGAGGATCTGCTCCGGGGTCATGTTATCAAAATACTTTACAAGAGCACGAAGTGAGTTTCCGTGAGCAGCGATGATAACACGCTTGCCTGCCTCCATATCCTTTTTGATAACCTCCTCGAAGAAAGGAACTGCTCTCTCGATAGTAGTCTCAAGTGACTCGTTGAGCGGAAGAACTGACGGATCTACGTCACGGAACATATCCTGATTCTTCGGTGCTCTCTCATCGTCAGGCTCAAGTGCCGGCGGCTTTACATCGAATGAACGACGCCAGATCTTTACCTGATCCTCACCGTACTTCTCAGCTGTCTCAGACTTGTTCATGCCCTGCAGCGCACCGTAGTGACGCTCGTTGAGCTTCCATGTCTTGTGAACAGGGAGCCATGCTCTGTCCATCTCGTCAAGAATATGATTCAGTGTGTGGATAGCTCTCTTTAAGTATGATGTGTAGCATACGTCGAAGTCGTAACCCTCGTTCTTAAGGGTTATACCTGCCTGCTTAGCCTCCTCATGTCCTTTCTCGGAAAGGTCAACATCCTTCCAACCGGTGAAGAGGTTGAGCTTGTTCCATTCACTCTCGCCATGTCTTACCAAAACTAATTTCATCATTTTTAATTCCTCCAAAAAATATTCTGACACTCCATGTGTCCGTTGCGACAATTGTTGACACCTAATATATCACATTTTGCCGCTTTCGTCAATGTTTTATTCCACAGTAACACTCTTTGCGAGGTTTCTCGGTTTATCGACATCAAGTCCCCTTGCCACAGCCAGATAGTATCCGAGAAGCTGCAGCGCAACTATGGCAACACTTGTCGTGAAATGCTCATCCGTCTTCGGCACGTAAACCGTGAAGTTCGCCGTGTCCTCGAGGTCGTAAGAGCCGTATGTCGTGAGTCCCATCAGATATGCTCCTCGACTCTGTACCTCTACCATATTTGATATCAGCTTTTCGTAAAGAGTCGACTGAGTTGCCACACCGATCACGAGTACCCCGTCCTCGATAAGGCTTATCGTTCCGTGCTTAAGTTCTCCCGCCGCATAAGCCTCAGAATGCACATAGGATATCTCCTTCATCTTCAGCGATCCCTCAAGGCAGATCGCATAGTCTATTCCTCTTCCGATGAAGAACACATCTTTGGCATTTGCAAACTTTGCTGCAAACCACTGCAATCGCTCCTTATCCTCAATTACCTTTTCTATCTTTGCCGGGATAGTGAGCATATCCGTGATGAGTTCATTTACTCTGCTGTCATCTATCATGTCTCTCACAAGACTGAACTGTATCGCCAAAAGGTAATTCACTATAAGCTGTGTTGAATATGCCTTTGTCGTTGCAACAGCGATCTCAGGACCCGCAAGCGTGTAGCAGACATAATCCGCCTCTCTGGCAATGGATGATCCCACTACATTAACAATAGCAAGCGTCGGTATTCCCCTATCCTTAGCTTCCCGGAGTGCCGCAAGAGAATCCGCAGTCTCACCGGACTGGCTGATGATGATAACAAGAGCATTCTTATCAAGGATCGGATTGCGATATCTGAACTCGGACGCCAGCTCAACCCTCACGGGAATCCTCGCCAGGTCCTCAAATACGTACTGCGCCGTTACGCCTACATGATACGCCGACCCGCATGCTACGATATGTATTGCGGAACATTTTTTAATAAGATCATCGGTGATACCGCACTCAGTAAGATTAACCTTGTAAGCCCCCTCTTCTCCCGTGATAAAAGAACGTATCGTATCCTCGACGACCTTCGGCTGCTCGTGGATCTCCTTCATCATGAAATGCTCGTAGCCGCCCTTCTCGGCAGCCTCGGTATCCCACTCGATCTCCTCGACTTTTTTCTCAATCTCATCACCGTTCAGATCGAAGAATGTCACGCCGTCCTTTGTCACGCGACCCATCTCAAGGTTTCCGATATACTGAACCTTTCTCGTATACTTGAGGATGGCAGGGACATCAGATGCGATGAAGTTCTCTCCCTCACCGAGTCCGAGGATCATCGGGCTGTCCTTCCTGGCCACGTAGATCTCGCCCGGATAATCGGCAAACATCACAACAAGCGCATACGAACCTCTGACGCGGACCATCGTCTTTGCAAGCGCATCTATCGGTCCCATGTTGTACTTTTTGTAATAATAATCAATAAGCTTGATCACAACCTCCGTATCAGTCTCGGAGTAAAACTTGTAATCATGACGCAGAAGCTTTTCCTGAAGCTCCTTGTAATTCTCAATGATACCGTTATGTACACCAACCACATTGTCATCATCAGTATGATGCGGATGCGCGTTGATCTTTGACGGCTCGCCGTGCGTCGCCCATCTGGTATGTCCGATACCGCACTGACCCTTTACCGAATCTCCTCCATTTGTCTTTTCGGAAAGAACTGCGAGCTTGCCCTGTGATTTTACTATCGTAGGTTTGCCCTCTCCATCACGGACCGCGATACCCGCAGAGTCATAACCTCTGTATTCGAGCTTTGCAAGTCCCTCCAAAAGGATAGGCGCCGCCTTTTTCCCTCCTATATATCCGACTATTCCACACATAATAGGATTCCTCCTGCTCATTTTTTCAAAAAACCAATTTTCATTATACACTCTTTTCAGTGTTTTTTCAATAAAAATCACTTATTTTTGCTCAAACTTGCTTTTTTTACTGCTTCTATGGTATACTGTAGCTGTATTTGACAACAGATCAACCTGCCTGAGTGGGAGGCTCCGAAGATATGAAGCAGTTCAGACGAAGGATATTTGAGATCATTCAGCTCGGAAACAAAGAAGACAAACCGAGCTGTGCCTGCGATTATATTATCGTTATCACCATCCTTTTAAACCTCGCTATTCTTATCATAAACACATTCGAGTTTTCGAACAGTATTCAGGTGTATCTGAACATCACCGAAGCAGTCACTGTTGTTATTTTTATTGTTGAATACATTCTCAGGATCTTTACCGCCGATTTTCTGTTTCCAAACAGGGGGCCTATAGAATCGCGGATATACTTCATTTTTTCTTTGGAAGGTCTTATCGACCTTTTGGCATTATTACCTTATTTCCTGCTGATGCTGCCTTCCGGTATAGTAGCATTCCGTATACTCAGGGTGTTCAGAGTTTTTCATCTGTTCAGGATCAATACACAATACGATGCGTTTAACGTCGTCATCGATGTGCTCAGAGATAAAAAGGAACAGATCTTTTCGTCCGTGCTGCTCATATTTATACTGATGCTGGCTTCATCCGTTGCGATCTACTCTCTCGAGCACGAAGCTCAGCCGGAAGCTTTTTCAAATGCATTCTCAGGCATGTGGTGGTCAGTGTCCACGCTGCTCACTGTCGGATACGGTGATATCTATCCCATAACCATAGCGGGACGAATATTTACAATAATCACCGCGTTTCTCGGAGTCGGGATGGTCGCCATCCCCACAGGTATCATATCTGCCGGCTTCGTGGAAAGGTACACCAAGCTGAAATCTCTGACCGGCGACATCTCCGGCGAGAATATGAGACTTTCCGTGATCAACTTAGAAAGTGATCATCCGTGGGCAGGCAGGCGTGTGCGTGACCTCGACTTAAAAACCGATTCCATACTCGTATGTATAATCCGTGACGGAAAACCCATAGTACCTAAGGGCAACACCATTATTCACGCAGATGATATGATAACGCTTTTTGAAAAGCTGTAAGACCTAACAAATGCTTTTATCTTGAGGGGGAGCCGGGAATTGAAGATAAGTGTGATCATCAGCTATATAAATGAGATGCCTTTCATCACCGATTGTTTAGGCAGCCTTGAAGACCAGACCGAGAAGGACTTCGAGGCTATAATTGTCTGCGCTCACGAATCTTCCTCTGATGCTGATACGCTCCGTGGGATGAACTATTCTTTTCCTCTTCGCGTGATAGTGCTATCCGAGGATAAGGACGGACCCGCTGCCGCAAAAAATGAGGGCATCCTCGCGAGCAGTGGTGAATATGTTTTCTTTTTGGATAGCGATGACTACATCAAGCCAGAGACGTTCAGTGAACTCCTAAACCTCTCTGACGGGAAAGACCTTATCGTCGGCGGTATAAAAAGAACCTGGAAAAACAGACAGAACATCTTAAAAAATCAGGAAGAGAATCCCAACCCATACCCGGCAAAAACCGTTGAAGCTTCATCTTCACTTTCCGACATACTGACATCCTGCAAAATCTTTAGCGGTATCAGAGCCTTGGGAATCCTCATACGTCGCGATTTCATACTCGATCATAATATCCGATTCGACTCAAGCTATGTTTATTATTCCGATATTGTATTTGCGGCGCAGCTTTTTTCTCACGATCCGATATCATTACGCTATCCTCGTTCTTATTATTACAAGCGTCTTCATCAGGATCCTATATATCATCCGTCCCTGAAACAAACCATAAAGGACAATGCAAGACTCATTGAAGTCATGCGCGCATACCTTGATATCAAAAATAATAACAATACCGGTACTCCGTCCTTTGATACAGAATATGATACTCTTTTCATCAGGTTTTATGTACGAAGGATCACTCCATTTTTTATCAAAAACGATACGGAAAAAAAATCAGAGGTGTATGAAAAAGCGAACGAATGCTTCCCTATGTTATCTGAAGCTTCACTTAAGAACGCAAAGCATTATCATCGTGCGCTCATAAAATATTCGTCATGTCATTCACTTGATAAGATAATAAAAAGAGTTCGCATCCATACCCTTAAACAACAGGCATTCAAATACTTTCATAATTGGTCTCGCATAAAACAATTCATATACAGGCACATTTATTTAAAGCGTCCCATGAAAAACAATACCATGATATTTGAGAGCTTTTTCGGAAAAAGCTACTCGGACAGCCCGAAGTATATCTTCGAATATATTTTCAACAATCACTCCGACAGATACAGGTATATTTGGGTCAGAGACAAGGAACAAAAACTGCATATCCCCTATCCTGTAAAACAGGTAAAAAGAGGCTCCCTTAAATACTTAAAAGCCATAGCTGATGCAGGGTATTATATTACCAATGTCAGGCAACCCATGTACTATATCAAAAGGCCCGGCTCCATACTGCTGCAGACCTGGCACGGGACACCATTGAAAAAGCTCGGCTTCGACATCGATGAGGCCGTGTTTGGTACTCCCAGATACAAGATAAACTTCAAACTCCAATCCAAACAGTGGGATTATCTGATCTCTCCAAATGAGTTCTGCTCAGAAACATTTCCTCACTGCTTTGCATACAACGGTACTCTTCTCAATACGGGATATCCGAGGAATGATATACTTCATCTCCCGGCTGATCAGAAAGCTGAGCTTTGCAGTAAAATAAAAAAAGAACTTGATATCCCTGCTGATAAAAAAGTGATCCTTTACGCCCCCACGTGGCGTGATGACAAAAAGCTCTCTGAAAAGCAATATGAGTTTCATCTGGAGCTGGATCTGATGCGAATGAGGGAAAGACTGGGGAATGAATACATTGTACTTTTGAGGCTTCACTATCTTTTAGTTGATTCGCTTGACTTTTCATCGTTTTCAGGCTTTATCCGTAACGCAAGCTCATATGATGATATAGCCAGACTGTATCTGATATCGGACATACTTATAACGGATTACTCATCTGTATTCTTTGACTATGCCAACCTAAGACGGCCGGTATTATTCTTCACTTATGATCTGGATGAATATGCAGACGAACTTCGCGGCTTCTACTTTGATATGAAAAAACTGGTCCCGGGCCCGCTTCTTTTTACAACAGATGAGGTTATAGATTCGATATTAAATCTTTCGGAATTAACAAAAGAGTACCAGGCTAAATACGATGAGTTTTATGATCGTTTCTGCAGTTGGGAATGCGGAAACTCTTCACAAAAAGTAGTCGAAAAAATCCTTAAATGATCGGAGGAAAATATGAGATATGGTATCAAAGCCGGAATAAAAAAACTGTTTCTCGGAGTATATACCTTTAATGGCTCTGTGCTTTGGAATAAAAAAAAGAATAAGTCTGTTTTCTCGGAGTACACCAACAACCGATACCAAACAGACTCTGTGAGACTCCAGACTCCCGGTGCAGTCCGCACGGAAGCGATTGAAAAATGTATCGATAAAATGCTCGCTGATATTCCCACGGGCACAAACAAGGCTGTCCTTATCAAGGATCCATACTCCTTTGCTCCCACCGCTGCAGTATTATTGATAAATACATCTTCACCATCGCGTATCACATACACTGTTAAAGGTATGTGCGGATCAGGTGACTACACAACCGGGGAGACCGGTTTTTCCACGTCACATCGTGTCCCCATACTTGCTCTTTATAATGGAAAAACAAACAAAGTAGAAATATCCGTAGAGGATGAAAGCACTCATATCATTACTAAAAAAATAATCCGGGTAAAGATCTCCGATCATCTTGCATCCTTTTATAAAGAAAGCATTTTTACAAGTTACAAAGACGAGATGCAAAACGGCGAAACTGATCGTTTTTTTTCAATCAGTGGCGGACCGAAAGGGCCTACACTGGTAATCGATCAAAACGCAAATGTTCGCGGCATACTAAAACGCAATCCGACTCACTATGGTGTTTTTACTCTTAAGAACGGGAGATTTTTGTTCTCTGAAAAAAACATGAAGCATCCCACTTTCGGGATTGCGTTAAGTACAACGGCTCACGAGATGGATTGGCTCGGAAGATGCCACCACACATATGTTCATGAAATCGGCTTCCATCACTACGCCACAGAGCATCCTGACGGAAGTATTCTGGCGCTCACAAACTCTCATTACAATAAGCATGTTGAGAACAGGATCATCAGGATCGATCGCAACACCGGCGAAGAGCTTGACTCACTGACACTTGATGATATCTTTGATATGACATATCAGAAAAAAAATCAGAAAAAAAGAAACGACTGGATTCACATAAACTCCATCGAAGTGATGGATGACCCGGACTGCCTGATCGTTTCACTTCGAAACATACACGCAATAGCAAAGATCAACTTCGCCAAAAAAGAGCTGGTCTGGATCCTTTCGCATCCTGATATGTTCAAAGATACCGAGCAGGCCGACAAGGTCCTGACCCCTGAGGGTGACTTTGATCCATGGTTCTTCCTTCAGCACAGTGCAGATATTCTGCGTGATTATCCGAATGCCGAACCCTCCCGTCTCTACCTGTCATTCTTTGATAATCACGACGATGCGCGTCGACCGGTCAGCTGGTACGACGGTCCGGGAACCTCCTACGGTCTGATAGTTTCGATCGATGAAAAAGCAGGCACGGCGCGACTCGAAAAAAGATTCCCCACGGAGTACACCATCACCCGCGGAAACACGTTTTTCAGTCGCAAAACAAACTCATACTTTACCGCGGATGCACGACTGGGCGACATGACACAAAGGGTCAAGGCCAAGCTTTGTGAATGGGATTTTGAAAGCAAAAAAATGTTGCGCGAGATATCCTTTACCAAAAATTACTTCTCATGTTATCCCTTTGTTTTTAATTATGGTCAACTTAGTAAACCGCTTGAGAGTAACAGGCGTCTGATCCGGGGAAGCTTACAAAAGCCGGTTCCCTACGAAGCATCCATAGATCCCTTACAGCTACCTGTTTACTCTATTCCAAATGAGTGTTCCAAACTGTATGGAAACACACTGTGCCTGTGGAGTCATGAATACAATCTCTCCGAGATACTGTTGATCGGAAAAGATCATCGTTACCATATTGACTATGTACACCTGGATAACGGAGTTGAAGTAAAGAATCCATTTAAGAAGATTTACGGATATAATTACTACCATCAATGTCCCATGGATGATCTGGAACCCGATGAATACAGGATCTGCATAAGATACGACGGAACACTTTATCAAACCCCGATCACTATTGAGATACTTAATTAACATATCAGACTAAAAACGCACCCTGATCGGCATTGTATATATATGCCTCAAGATTGTTATAATCTATTCCCATTTCCTTCAATTCTTCGTTTTCGATCAGATATGCGTGGCTGTCGTCAAAAGCCAGCACACGATATACAATGACCCTCATCTTTTCACCGATCTCAATACTGCGGCGCTCGAGAGAGCGCTGCGTGATCAGTCTGACACCGTTTACCTCAAGTGTTACCTCAAGGTGATTTCCACGGAATGTGATATCAACTATGGTTCCCTCTTCTGTCGCATCTATCACACTTTCAAATCTCTTGTTGTCGGGCTTAAATGCTTCGATAAACTCCGGCCTCAAAACAGCTCCCAGATAGTTTCCTTTTGAGAATCCCCGTAGCTTATGATAATCATTTATCACCGTCGACTGCCCTATAAATTCACTTACAAAAGGCGTCTGTGGATTCTTGTATATTTCTATCGAGGATCCTGTCTGCTCAACTTTTCCTTTGTTAATTATAATAATCCTGTCCGCTACTTCGACCGCTTCCTCCTGATCATGCGTAACAAAAATACTCGTGATGCCCACGCGATATATCATCTCACGAAGTCTGGTCCTTAACTCCTGTCGTACCTTGGCATCTATGGCAGCAAACGGCTCATCCAAAAGAAGGAGTCCCGGCTCCGGAGCGATCGCTCTGGCAAACGCGACCCTTTGCTTCTGCCCACCGGATAACTCGTTCGGGAATCTTTTTTCGTATCCAACCAGACCCGTCAATTCCAAAAGCTCCTCAACTCTTTCTCTGGTTTTCTTTTTATCCTGCTTTTTTACATCAAGACCGAATGCGATATTATCATATACATTCATGTATCTGAATAAAGCATAGTTTTGAAACACAAAGCCTATCCCTCTCTCAGCTGCGGGAATTTCGTTCACTCTTTTTCCGTCTATAATAACATCTCCGGCATCAGGGGTCTCGAGGCCAGCTATCATTCGAAGTATCGTCGTTTTGCCGCTTCCGCTGGGCCCCAAAAGAGCTGTCAGGCTACCTTTATTTACTGAAAGGTTCACCCCGTCTGATGCGACAAAGTCTCCGAAATTCTTTTTAATATTTTTTAACTCTACAAACATACTATCCGCCCCTTTTTATTTTAAATGGACCTATCAATACCGGCCTGTTTTTTTTCACTTTTTCCTTCAAATACACTCCTGAGAATAAGCACTATTATTGCTATGATCACAAGAAGCGATGATACGGAAAACGCAGCTACTATCGAGTCTGCGGAACCATCCATATAAAGCGCATCTATCTCCAAAGGCAAAGTAAAGGTTTGTCCTCTGGTTTTGGATAGTGCACTCACTGCTCCAAACTCCCCAAGTGCTCTCGAGGCACATAATATCATTCCGTATATGGTTGCCCATTTTATATGCGGGAATGTGATCTTTCTGAAGATCGACATCCCCTTTGCACCCATGAGCGCTGCCATTTCTTCCTCATCGCGTCCCTGAGAATTCATCACGGGGATGATCTCTCTGGATACAAACGGAAACGTAACAAATATGGTCGCAAGCACTACTCCCGGCAGAGCGAACACAATCTGAACATCCCATCCGAAGGTTGTATTTAACCACTTTAAAAACGGTGTCGCCCAGCCAAGCCTGCCAAAGGTCATGATGTATGCAAGTCCCGCAATAACAGGTGATATCGAAAACGGTATATCAATAAGTGTAGCCAAAAGCTGTTTTCCTCTGAAATCATGCTTAGTAAGAAGCCATCCGGCAAAAAGACCGAATACCGTATTCACCAAAACAGCAATAACAGTAGCGATAAGTGTGACTCCGAGTGCAGAGATCACATACTTTGTACTAAGAGATCTTAAAAAGAAACCGAAACCCTTACTCAGAGAATTATACATAACGGATATCAGGGGAAGTATCAGCATTAGTAAAACAAAAATAATACTGATGATGATAAGCACGAGTCCCGTGCGCCCTATTTTTCTTTTCTGCTCCTTCATAATCTCACATCTCACCCCCTGTCCGTCGTGCCTGTCTGATCTGTATTATATTGATCACAAGCAGCATAACAAACGCTATGATGAGCATGACCAAAGCTATTGCCGTTGCGGCACTGTAATCCATGCGCTCAAGCTTCTGCATGATGACATACGATACGACCTGAGTATGCTCTTTTGCACTGTTTCCGGAGATATATACCACGCTTCCGTACTCGCCCAGTCCTCTCGCAAAAGCAAACCCGAATCCGATCAGGATCGCAGGTCTGAGTTCGGGAAGTACTACTCTTCTAAAAGTGGTAAACCCGTTTGCTCCGAGCATGTGTGCTGCCTCCTCACTTACGGGATCAAGCTTTTTTAACACGGGCTGTATCGCACGTACAACAAACGGTATCCCGATAAATACGAGTGCCAATGTCAAACCGATATGTGTATAAGATACCTTTATGCCAAGCGCGGATAAAGGTCCGCCGATCTCTCCTGTCGTTGCGTACATTTTTGAAAGCGTGATGCCGGCAACTGCCGTTGGAAGAGTGAAGGGGATCTCTATGAGACCATCAAGTATTCTCTTGCCGGGAAAGTCATAACGCACCAGAACCCATGCGAGAATCGTCCCGAAAACACAGTTTATGGCCGCAGCTATAAATGATGTCAGAATGCTGATACCGAACGCCCATAATACATTCGGTTCCGTGATTATATCAAAAAACTCCGCGGGCGAAAGGTGCAGTGAATACACCAGCACCGACGCCAGCGGAATTAAAACTATCAGGGATAAAAAAGTGATCGTGACACCCAGAGAGAGTCCGAATCCGGGGATCACTCCTCGACCGCCTCCCCGGCGGTTACCTCTGTTTTTCATGAGGTTCGCTCCTATTACTTTGCAGTGTAGATCTCATCAAAGATCTTTCCATCGGCGAAAAAATCATCGTATGCTTTATTCCATCCGCCAAAATCCTGTATATTGCAAAGCGTTACATTCAGGTCAAATGTAGCGCTGTACTTATTGAGTATATCCTTGTTTGAAGGACGGTATCCGTTTTTCGCGATGATCTCCTGAGCCTCATCTGAGTACAGATACTGAAGATATTCCCTGCAGAGTTCCTGCGTTCCGTTTTTATCCGCATTCTCATCGACGATCGCAACACTTGGCTGAGCAAGGATGCTCACACTCGGAGTCACGATCTCAAAATCATCGGGGTACTCCTTCATGGTGTTTATGGCTTCATTTTCCCACGCTATCAGGACATCTCCCTGACCGTTCTCAACAAAGGTTGTCGTCGAGCCTCTGGCACCTGAATCCATCACCGAAACATTCGCATAGAGCTTGGACATAAACTCCTTGGACTGCACTTCGTCATTACCGAACTTGTTCATCGCATAATGCCATGCAGCGAGGAAGTTCCACATCGCTCCTCCCGAGCTTTTCGGATCGGGTGTGATGACGTCAACTCCATCCGTGATAAGTGAGTTCCAGTCAGCGATCTGCTTTGGGTTTCCTTTCCTCACCAAAAATACTATCGTCGACGTATACGGAGATGAATCAAGCTCGAACTCTTCTGTCCAACCGGGTTTGATCATACCGGCATCTTCGATAAGGGTGATATCGTGCTCGAGAGCAAGTGTCACAACATCAGCATCAGCTCCCTCTACCACGGACCTCGCCTGTTTACCGGATCCACCATGAGATTGGATCACCTCGACATCTTTTCCGGTCTTTTCTTTGTAGTATTTTTCGAAGGCATCATTATACTCTTTGTACAACTCCCTGGTAGGATCGTAGGAAACGTTTGTGATCACAAGACCATCCTTACCTCCCGCGGAACCGCAAGCCGTAATAAACGTCACCGCCAGGATGATAATAAATGTTGTTACTGCTTTTTTAAATCTCATAGTTTTTCCTCTTTTAATTTAATAATAATCTTTTTAATTGATCGAGTATTATGCTTACCGACTCATCTACCGAAAGATTTGCAGTGTCTATAATGATATCCGGATTTTCCGGTTCCTCATACGGACTGCTGACTCCGGTGAAATTAGGTATATCTCCTTCTCTTGCTTTTTTATACAGACCTTTTACATCTCGTTTTTCGCATTCATCGATCGGCGTACTCACATATATCTCAATGAAACTGTCCTCTCCGATTATCTGCCTTGCTCTCTGTCTGTCCTTGGCAAACGGCGATATAAATGAAGTAAGGACGATCAGTCCGGCATCATTCATAAGCTTTGAAACCTCGGCGATACGACGTATGTTTTCGATACGATCCGCCTCCTCAAAACCGAGGTTATTATTCAATCCCATACGGATATTATCTCCGTCGAGCAGCATTGTGTGTCTGCCCTCCATGTGGAGAGCTTTTTCAACCGCATTTGCAAGTGTTGATTTGCCCGATCCCGACAATCCCGTAAACCAGAGAGTATACGGAGTCTGATTCATCTGTCCCGCACGTATCTGCCTTGTTATATCCGTAGACTGCCAGGTCAGGTTTTCTGATCTTCTCATGCTGTGAAGTATGGTACCACAAGCCGAGGTCATATTCGTAACACGATCGATGAGTATAAGCTCACCTAAAGCTCTGTGATTTGCAAAGGCATCAAGCACTATTTTTTCGGATAATGATATCTCGCATTCCGCAAGCTCATTTTTTTCAAGCATAGTTGCGGACAGATGCTCTCCCGAGTTTACATCGATCCTGTATTTGATCTGTTGTACCGTCGCCGGAATCTCCTTTGTTCCTATCATGGCGATATAGCTTTTTCCCTGGATCAAAGGTTCATCATCCATCCAAAGTAAGATCGCTCTAAAGAGCCGACTCACCTCAGGCATGGTCCCTTTCACCAGAACGCAGCCTCTGCTCACATCCGTCTCCCTGTCAAGAGCGATCGACACGGGCTCACCCTCGTACGCGGTCTTTTTATCCTCATCCATCACGTATATGGATGAAACGATCGCCTCCTCGCCACCGGGCAGGATACTCACGCGATCACCGACGGATATCTCTCCCGATTCTATCTGCCCCTGGAACCCTCTGTACCCGGAATCGGGCCTGCACACTCTCTGGATGGGCATAACAAAACCCTCCTTGGTATCGATGTCCGTCACATCGACATCCTCCAGATACGGTAACAGCGCCTCGCCGTCATACCAGCTCATATTATCTGATTTTTTGTTTACATTGTCACCGGCTGTCGCAGACACCGGGATGATCTTCACGTTTTCCAGTTTCAGTTCATCGGCAAGAGCAGATAATTCCTTTTCGATCTTTTTAAAAATATCAAGCTCGTAGTTAACAATATCCATCTTGTTTATGGCAAATACAAAGTATCTGATACCCATAAGCGAACATATCCCGGCATGCCTTTTGGTCTGGATCCTGATCCCCTTTGATGCATCGACAAGTATTACTGCCAGGTCCGCAAACGACGCCCCTACAGCCATGTTTCTCGTGTACTGTTCATGACCGGGTGTATCTGCTACGATAAAGCTTCTTTTTTCCGTGGTAAAATATCTGTAGGCCACATCTATGGTGATCCCCTGTTCGCGTTCAGCGATAAGGCCGTCCAAAAGCAGGGAATAGTCGATCTCTCCACCACGACTTCCAACCTTGCTGTCAAGTATGAGTGCTTTTTCCTGATCGGCAAAAATAAGCTTTGCATCATATAACATGTGCCCGATCAGGGTAGATTTTCCATCATCCACACTTCCGCAGGTGATGAATTTCAAGAGTTTATTCACCACTAAAAATACCCCTCTCTTTTGCGCTTTTCCATGCTTGCCGAACCACCATCGTGATCTATTACGCGGCTCGTTCTCTCGCTATCTACAGCAGCAAGTGTCTCCGATACTATCGCATCTATGGTATCCGCCTCTGACTCTATACCTCCGGTCAACGGGTAACAACCAAGCGTACGGAATCTGACACTTTTTATAACCGGCTTCTCCCCCTCGTTTAAACGCATCCTGTCATCATCTACCATGATGATATCATTACCTCTGTATACAACCGGTCTTTTAGCCGCGAAATACAATGGAACTATTTCTATGTTTTCGCGCTTGATATATTGCCAGATATCCTTCTCGGTCCAGTTTGAGATAGGAAACACTCTCATACTTTCGCCACGGTTGATTTTTGTATTATAAAGCTTCCACATCTCGGGTCGCTGGTTTTTGGGATCCCAAGCCTGGTCAGTATTTCTGAATGAAAAAATACGCTCTTTGGCTCTGGATTTCTCTTCATCTCTTCTGCCTCCACCAAATGCTGCGGTAAAACCATACTTTGTCAGGGCCTGTTTGAGCGCTTCAGTCTTCATGATATCGGTATAAGCCGAGCCGTGATCGAACGGATTGATGCCTTTCTTTAAGCCTTCCTCATTTGTGTAAACGAGCATCTCTATCCCATGTTTTTTTGCGATACGATCCCTGAATTCTATCATCTCGTGGAACTTCCATGTAGTATCTATATGCAAAAACGGGAACGGCGGTTTCTCCGGATAGAATGCCTTTAATGCGAGATGAAGCATCACGGATGAATCTTTTCCGATGGAGTAAAGCATCACCGGTTTTTCGCAGGTTGCAGCCACTTCGCGCATAATGTATATCGCCTCTGCCTCAAGGACATCCATATGTGATCTCGGATTTCTATCCATGCTACACACCCCTTTACAGATTCGATTCAAACGACTGTCTTACATTTGTTTTCACACCACGTATTATACACGAAAAACCACATATCTGCAAGGCGTTTTTGATACCATATCAGACGACAGGCCTCATTGTCAATACGAAGTAACAGTTACTAATAAAAGAGCGTCCGCATTGCGGACGCCCTTTTAAAACTCGTATCAATCTCAAGGAATAATGTTTTTCCCCATCACTACTGCACAATCTTTTTTAACCTTTTTAAGCGTCTCTATCATGTACTTCTCGGGGATCGCAACACAGCCTGCGGTCCACGGACGCACCTTGAAGCAGTGAAGGAAGATAGCCGAACCGAGACCATCCTCACCTTTTTCATTCCAGCTGATGTTCATCGCGTATTGGTACGCTAGGTTTTCTTCGATCAGGTGCTCCGAGTCATCATCATAGATAAGCTCCGGATGCTCTGATTTCTTTACTGGCTGATTGTAGAACGGACCATTTTTTCCGTACCAGTAATCATCATCGGTAAGTTTCATATACGGAAATGCGGTGCAGCCCGGATCGTCTGCGATTCCAAACGCATGAGTAAAGTGATATACACCTACAGGTGAGGCACCGCTTCCCTCGAAACGATTCTCGTACATGCCTGTTCTTCCGATAAATCCGTATGTCGTAAAGATCGTCTTCCAGTTTCCTTTTGTGTCTTTCTCGTAGAAGCCGATATCCGCGTTTGTGCCATCGAGTCCGTTTACGACCATAACCTGACTTACATTCTTAAGCTCATCCATATCTCTCGGCAGAGCCAATGCGTTCTCGAGTGATATCGGCTCTCTTTCAAGATAGTAAATTCTAAGTGTATAAATGTCATTTACGCTAAGTCCCAGTTTCTCACGTGCGTAAGCATCGACGGAACCGCTTGTCTGATCCATATAATCAAGTGCGATCTCGATACGCTGAGCATCAAGCCCTGCTGCAGTATCAGGCATGAACTCGGCGGTCAGCATGTAGTCCTGAAGGATAGTCTGTCTGTCGACATTCAGGATCGACAGAAGGATAGCTGCAAGAAGACCTGTTCTGTCCTTGCCGTATGTGCAGTGCCAGAGCACGGCGTGTTTTCCATGATCAGCTACTATAGCTTTGAGCGCCTTAGAGAGAGACTCTACTGCACTCGGATCCTTTTCAAGCAGAGTACGGTATAAGTTTTTCGGATATGTCTTTTTTACAGGGTCATCGTATTTATCTACGATATCCAAAGGGGCTTTGATATAATCTACACCCTCTATTGTCGGATCCGGAGCCTTTTTGATTTCCGACTCGATTCGAAGATCGATATCAAGTCCGACATTATATTTATTCTTCAGGATTCCGAGATCCTCGTTCGATGCCGTGTCAAGCTTGGATGTTCTGAGGAGCATACCCTTTTTCACGGTCCATCCGTCTTTGGTTTTATACCCACCGAGCTCTCTGGCGTTTAAAACCGATGTTATCGGGAGAGCCTGCGCACTCTTCTTTACAGTTTGGTTTGCCTTATTTACGGTAACCTTGCAGGTAAGCTTCTTTGTCTTGGTCTTTTTGCCGACCTTGTACTTAACACCGGCTGTAATGGTCGAGGTACCCTCGTACTTACCGACAACTACAACACCTGATTTGGTTTTGCTTGCCAGGGTTACGTTTTGGTTTGAAGCCTTCCAAGTGGTCTTAACGAGCTTTTTAGCGGTGAACTTAACCTTGAGTGACTCTCCCTCTGACTGATTTACAAAAAGTCCTGTATTAGAGAGTATCGGTGCGCTCGCGGCATTAACGTCCGTATTTATTCCGACAGCAGCAGACGGCGCCAGAAGTGCGAGTGCCATGATCATGGCGATTATTCTGTTTCTGATTTTCATCATGTTCCCTCCTTGATATTTTTCTTGTTTTCTCCCACGCATGTATCTTGGATACATGCGGTTTTATATACGATCCGCCTTCCATCAATACTCCGGAATAGCATCCAGCTCCTCCTGCTGCTTCTTTGCAGCTTCCATAGCCCTTGGCAGAATCTCCAGGAACTTATCTACCTCTTCCTCGGTGTTGTAGATGCCGAAGCTTACCCTGACCATACCCGGTGTCTTGGCGCTGGCGCATCCCTCAAAATCCTTGAGTGCAGAATCCGGGATTCCCATCAGTCGCCATACATACGGATGTGCGCAGAACTGTCCGCGTCTGGTTGCTACCGCTCCGAGCCCACTCAACTGCTCGGCGAGAAGCTGAGTATTTATATCAGAGAAATTGAACGTCACAACGCCCACGCGGTCATCTATGTTTTCAGAATCACCGTAAAGGATGATGTTTGGCAACTTCTTCAGCCCGTCGATCACTCTGCGGTTCAGTCTCTTCTCATGCTCTGATATGGCATCAAAGCCCACATCGCTGATAACATCTATGGCCTTTCCGAGACCTACTACACCCGGATAGTTCGGAGAGCCCGCCTCGTAAACCGCGATGTCGTTCTCCTTGTAATCAACCCAGTTATCTCCGACGATCTGCACTGTTCCGCCACCATAGAAGGTCGGCATATGCTTGTAAAGTTCCTTTGCCCTTCCGGCTACTGCACCGCCACCGTATGGCGAATACATCTTGTGAGCCGAGAATGCGATAAAGTCGATATCATCCGAAGGATCGTTTACATCACCCATCATCGAGAACTGTCTGTGAGCCACTATCTGCGCTCCGTCAACCACGATCAGTGCGCCGTATTTATGTGCCATCTTCGCAACCCTGTGCACATCGACCACATATCCGGTGACATTTGATGCAGCTGAGATGGATACGATCTTAACTTTATTTTTCTTCAGGAGCTTCTCGATCTCATCGTACTTCACACGTCCCTTTTTGTCCACCTCTGCATATATAACCTTGCAGCGCTCACGCCAGGAAAGGTCATTGGCATGGTGCTCGATACGTGTAGTGAGCACTACATCCTTTTTGCTTGTGATCAGTGCGGATGCCAGCTTGTTCAGGCCGTCTGTGGTTGAGTTCGTATAGAAGCAGGTATACTCACCCCGATCGGCTCCGAGGAAATCCAGCACCTTATTTCTCGTATTCATATAGAGATCAGTACTGTAGTTTGACTTCTCGGAAAATCCTCTTCCGATGGAGCCGTACATCTCGAGCTTATCATGGACCTCCTGCTCTACCGGCTTAAATGCCGGAGTGGTTGCCGCATTATCAAAGCATATCTGAGTTGCCGTACCGGATACACCTTCACCGGTCAGCGGCACCTGAGTATCGATTCCCACGATATAGTTTCTTATGTTATTGATATTATAGATACCATTTTTCTCAATAGATGACTCAAGTACCTCCGCATTCAGGTTCCAAGAAAAGTTTGATTTATCCTTGAACTTTACTTCAAACTGTACATAGCTTGCTCCCGGTCTCAGCGCCGTGATCACGCCTTTATCGTTGATTGATACAGTCTTTTTCTCTTCGGGAACCTGAGTGTCATCCTCTACGTCATAGCTGAGACTGTATGATATCTTATACTCACTTTTTTTGATCTTTGTTCCGACCTCTTTGCTGTTAA